>DASTWT010000272.1:0-4259 GCA_035765815.1 Luteimonas sp.
CGCGAAGGGCCCGCGCAAGCCGCGCGCGCTGGTGCTGGTGCCGACCCGCGAACTCGCGGTGCAGGTCGCCGACAACATCAAGGCGTTCAACCGCCACCTGCACCTCAACGTGACCACGATCTACGGCGGCGCCGGCATGGGCCCGCAGGTGGACAACCTGCGCCGTGGCGTCGACATCCTCGTCGCCACGCCCGGTCGCCTGATCGACCACCTCGAACGCGGCAGCGCGAGGCTCGATGCGATCGAGGTGCTGGTCCTCGACGAGGCCGACCGCATGCTCGACATGGGCTTCCTGCCCGCGATCAAGCGCATCCTCGGCCGGGTGCCGGCGCAGCGGCAGACGCTGCTGTTCTCGGCCACCTTCGAGCCGCGGATCAAGGCGCTCGCGCTGGAGTTCATGCGCGACCCGAAGCAGGTGCAGGTCGCCGCGCAGAACACCATCGCCGAGACGATCATGCACCGCGTGCACCCGGTCGACAATTCGCGCAAGCGCGACCTGCTGGTGGAGATCCTCGCCACGCGCCACACCGACCAGGTGCTGGTGTTCGGCAAGACCAAGCACGGTTGCAACCGCCTGGCCGAGCAGCTGGAGAAGGCCGGCCTGAAGTCGGTCGCGATCCACGGCAACAAGAGCCAGGCGCAGCGCCAGAAGGCGCTCGACCAGTTCAAGGCCGGCCGCGCGCGCGTGCTCGTCGCGACGGACGTCGCCGCGCGGGGGCTCGACATCCCCGACCTGCCGCTGGTGATCAACCACGACCTGCCGATGGTCGCGGAGGACTACATCCACCGCACCGGCCGCACCGGCCGCAACGGCGCGCAGGGCGAGGCGCTGTCGCTGGTGTCGCCGGAAGAAGGTGGCTTGCTCAACCAGATCCAGCGCCTGTTGAAGGTGGACCTGCAGATGGACGTCGTGGACGGCTACGCGCCCGCGCGCCCGATCCGCCTGGATGCGCCGATCCCGAAGAACGGCGGCGGCCAGCGCCAGCCGCGCAACGGGCAGGCGCGCACCGGACAGGGCCCGCAGGGACGCGCCGCGGGCAAGCCCGCGCATCGTCCGCACGGCAAGCCGGCGGCGCGCACCGCGCACGCCGGGCCGAAGCAGCGCTCCAACGGGCAGGGTGCGCGCGGCGGGCGCCGCGACAGCCGCGCCTGATCCCGGGCGCGACTGCGCATCGCGAAAGGGCCGGCGATCGCCGGCCCTTTTCGTTTCAGTCGCGCGGCTGCACTTTCGCCAGCAGCCACTTGAGCGCGCCGATCCCCAGCAGCAGGAAGCCGACCGGGACCAGCACCGCCATCAGCAGGCCGAGCCCGATCGGGTTCCCGTCCGGCGGCCCGAACTGCACGTAGAGCAGGATCGGCAGCAGGCCGGCCGCCATCAGCGCCGCGCCCGCCTTCAGGAACGCGCCGGCGGTCCAGCGCTTCAGCAGCCTGTGCTCGAGGTCGATCATGCGATCGCTCCTAGCGCATCGCCGCGGCGTGCTCGCGCATCTCGTGCGCGCGCTCGTGGCCGAGGTAGCCGTGGATCGCGACGCGCGCCGCATAGAGCAGCGGGATCAGCGCGATCGCGGCGCCCATCTTGTACAGGTAGTTGAGCGTGCCGACGGCCAGGAACAGCGACATCGACCAGTGCTGCGGCCCGATCACGAACGCGATGTACAGCACCACGAAGCTGTCGACGACCTGCGAGATGGCGGTCGAGCCGGTCGCGCGCAGCCACGCGTGGCGCTCCCCGGTGCGCTTGCGGATGCGGTGGAACACGCTCACGTCGACCAGCTGGCCGATGATGAAGGCGACCAGCGAGCCCCAGATGATCCACATGCCCTGGCCGAAGATCGCGGCATAGGCGAGCTGGTAGTCGGGAACGCCCTGGTCCTTCGCCACGCCGACCCACCACGACGCCGGCGCCAGGTGGATCGCCGCGTAGGCGAACGCGAATGCATACAGGATCAGGCCGGCCGCGAGCCAGCTGATGACGCGCACGCCGCGCTTGCCGTAATACTCGTTGACCGTGTCGGTCATGATGAACACGATCGGCCACAGCAGCGTACCGGCGGTGAAGTTGAGCGAGCCGGTCTGCCCGAACAGGTTCCACTCGAGCGGCTTGATGCCGAGCGTGTCCTCGAGCGCGAAGATCTTGACGCCGATGAACTCCGCGAGCACCGCGTTGACGCAGAAGAACGCGGCGAGGAAGACGAACAGACTGGCGGATCGGTCGGAGAGCGGGCTCGCGTCGCGCGCGCCGCCGGCAGCGCCGGTCGCGGCGCTCACGCGCGCGGCTCCCGCGCCGCGCCGCCCGGCGGCGGGGTGAACGGGATGGATTCGGGGGACACCGCGCCGCCGCTGATGATGAAGCTCATCGCCTGGTCGACGGTCCAGTCGGTCGGGGTCACCTTCTCCACGGGCACGATCTCCAGGTAGCCGGACGTCGGGTTGGGCGTGGTCGGCACGTACACCGCGGCCAGTTCGCGGCCGGTGTCCTGGTCGCGGATCACGCGGGTGACGAAGCCGACCGACTTCATCTGGTCGTGGGGGAAGTCGATGAGCACCACGCGCTGGGTGCCGTCGGGCTGCGTCTGCAGGATGTCGAGCAGCTTGCGCGCGCTGCCGTAGATCGTGCTCGCCAGCGGCACGCGCGCGACCAGCGCCTCGAAGAACCGCAGCATGCGCTGGCCGAACACCCGCCGCGCGAACCAGCCCGAGAGCAGGATCACCACGACCGTCGCGACCAGGGCGATGGCGGTCCCCACCCAGGGATCCTCGAGCCAGGACAGCGTGCCCGGCTCGAGCGCGGCCAGCGAATCCAGCGCGGGATCGACCAGCGGCCGGCTGAGGTCCGAGAGCAGGGCGAAGACGAACTTGACCACCACCCAGGTGAGCCAGATCGGCAGCAGGGTCAGCAGTCCGGTGAGGAACAGGCGCTGCAGGCGCTGTCCAAGGGTCGGCACGGTGGGCGGCATGGCGGCGATTGTAGGGGAGCGGGACGGGGCGTGTGGGGTAACGGTGGAAAGGGCCGCGGCCGGCCGCGCGCGCCGTCAGTCCTTCGGCCGCTTGCGGCGCACGTACAACTGCTTGCGGACCATCGCCACCACGTCGCCGGACGCGTCGCGCACGGGCGCGTCGAACCAGCGCAGTACCTTGCCGCCGTCGGCCGCCGCCGCGCGCAGCGCGTCGAGCGTCGCGTCCTCGAGCGCGAAGTCGGCATGGACCATGCCGCGCCCGGGCTTCTCGAATTCGATCGTCGCCGCCTTGTCCCAGACGATGTAGCCGTCGCCGAGCGCGTGCAGCACCAGCAGCATCCAGAACGGGTCGGTCATCGCGAACAGCGAGCCGCCGAAGTGGGTGCCGACGTAGTTGCGGTTCCAGGGGCGCATGCGCAACTCGACGCGCGCGCTGCGGAAGTCGTCGCCGAGCGCGGCGACGCGGATCCCGGCGAACAGGAACGGCGGCCACAGGTTGAGCCCGTGGCGCAGCATGCGCGCGGAGACCATGCGCATCCGGGCGTGCCCGCGGGCGGCCTTCAGGCCAGCAGCAGCGACGACATCCGGCGCCGGTAACGGCCGACCAGGTCCTCGTCCTCGACCACGCGGAACGCGTCGATCAGCGCCTTGCGCGGCAGCCCGTCCTCGAAGTTGCGGTCCCGGCGCAGCATCTCCAGGAACTGTTCCAGCCCGCCCTCGGCGTCGCCGGAGACGATGCCGCGCACGCCCAGCAGGTGCCGCGCGCGCAGGTCGGCGGGATCGGCGGCGACCGCCGCCTCCAGCACCTCGCGCGGCGGTGCGTCGGCGAGCAGCGCGGCGAACCCCAGGCGGGCGCGCGCCTTGACCGCGCGGTCGTCGGTGGCGAGGTTGGCCGGCAGCGCGTCGAGCAGCTTCTCCGCCTCGTGCGCGCCGCCGGTGGCCAGCAGCGCCAGGGCGAGGTCGAGCTTCAGGGCGTCGTCGTCCGGCGCGGCTTCGACCGCCTTGCGCAGGCGCATGACTTCGGCGTGCGGATCGACCGGCGCCGCGGGCACCGCCGCGGCGGCGTCCGCGCCGGCGTCCGCCGCGGCCGGCTCGATGCCGTGGTGTTTCAGGAATTCGCGCAACTGGCCTTCGGGCAGCGCGCCGGGAAACCCGTCCACCAGCTGCCCGTCCTTCACCAGGATCACGGTGGGCACCGAGCGGATCTGGAACGCGCCCGCGAGCTGCTGCTCCTTGTCCACGTCCACCTTGGCCAGTTCGAAGGCGCCGTGGTACTCGGCCGCGAGCTTCTCGAGGATCGGG
>DASTWT010000273.1:0-5654 GCA_035765815.1 Luteimonas sp.
GGTTGAAGCTCATTTGGTCGCTCCGGCGGGGCCGATGCCGCTGTCGACCTTCAGGTCGCGGTCCTCGCCGCGCGCCGTCGCGTAGCGGGCGTCGTCGCGGATCACGCGCGGCACGTTGACGCGCGGCTCGACCGAGGTCACGGGCTCGTACACCACGCGCTTGCGCTCGGCGTCGTAGCGGACCTCGACGTTGCCGATCAGCGGGAAATCCTTGCGGAACGGATGGCCGACGAAACCGTAGTCGGTGAGGATGCGGCGCAGGTCCGGATGCCCGGCGAACACGATGCCGAACAGGTCGAAGGCCTCGCGCTCGAACCAGTTCGCCACCGGCCAGATGTCCACGACCGACGCCAGCGCCGGCAGCGCGTCGTCGGGCGCGAAGGCGCGCACGCGCAGGCGCTGGTTGTTGCGGATCGAGAGCAGCTGCACGACCGCGGCGAAGCGGCGCGCCGGCGGCTCGATCGGGGCTTCGCCCTGCGGCTGCGGGAACTGCGCGCTCGGCGCCTGGCCATAGCGGAAGCGCCCGGGACCCCTGCCCTCGACGCCGCGGCTGAAGCCTTCGGAGGACACGTCGGTGTCCCACTCGTCGGCGCCGTGGCCGAGGTAGTCGATGCCGCACAGGTCGACGAGCATCTCGAAGCCGAATTCGTCGCGCAGCGCCACGCATCCGGCGTGCCAGTCGGCGGCATCGAGCACGAGCCCGACTTCGCCGCGCGGCACGTCCGTCGTGACTTCGCTGCCGGGGAAGCGCGCGCGCAGGCGCTCGGCCAGTGCGTTGGCGTTCGCGGTCATCAGCGCAGCCCCGTCTTCTGCTCGCCGAAGTTGGTCGCGCGGCGGATCTTCTTCTGCAGCTGCAGGATGCCGTAGACCAGCGCCTCGGCCGTCGGCGGGCAACCGGGCACGTACACGTCGACCGGCACGATCCGGTCGCAGCCGCGAACGACCGCATACGAATAGTGGTAGTAGCCGCCGCCGTTGGCGCACGAGCCCATCGAGATCACCCACTTCGGGTCGGGCATCTGGTCGTAGACCTTGCGCAGCGCCGGGGCCATCTTGTTGACCAGGGTGCCGGCGACGATCATCACGTCGGACTGGCGCGGCGACGGGCGGAACACCACGCCGAAGCGGTCCAGGTCCAGGCGCGAGGCGCCGGCGTGCATCATCTCGACCGCGCAGCAGGCCAGGCCGAAGGTCATCGGCCACATCGAGCCGGTACGCGCCCAGTTCAGCAGCGCGTCGGAACTGGTGGTGACGAAGCCGCGCTCGAGCAGCGGGTTCTCGCCTTCCGGGCGCAGGATGTCGTCGACGCGGCCTTCCGGCAGCGGGTTGTTCATCAGCGAGCTGTTCATCAGCGTGTCGACGGTCCGGATCACTCCCATGTCAGGGCTCCCTTCTTCCAGACATAGGCGAACCCGAGCACCAGCAGCGCCAGGAACACGCCCATCTCGACCAGGCCGAACACGCCGAGCTCGCGGAACACGACCGCCCACGGGAAGACGAAGGCGATCTCGAGGTCGAAGACGATGAACAGGATCGCGACGAGGTAGTAGCGCACGTCGAACTGCATCCGCGCGTCCTCGAACGCGGGGAACCCGCATTCGTACGGCGAGAGCTTCTCGGCGGTCGGGCGCTTGGGCCCGAGCACGTTGCCGATCACGATGAGGGCGACGCCGATGCCGCCGGCGACGAACAGGAACAGCAGGGTCGGCAGGTATTCGGCCAGCACGCTCGTCCTCTCCGGCCATCCTGGCCTTGTCGCCGGGCGTCCTGCCCGGGTTACTACAGATGGTGCCCAAGGGGGGACTCGAACCCCCACGACCGAAGCCGCTACCACCTCAAGGTAGTGCGTCTACCAATTCCGCCACCTGGGCATGAAGATGAATTTTGAAGCCCGACAATTTTAACCGCTGTTACTTCGCCGGGGGCGTCTGCGGCTGGGTCGCCGCCGGTTGCGCCTCCGCGGGTGCCGCGGGAACCGTCGACGCGGGCGCCGGCGCCTGCTGCTGCGCGGCCGGGGCCGCCGGCACCACCGTCGCGGCGCCGGCCTTCGCCGGGGCCGGAGCGGCCGGAACCTCCGCCATCACGCCCAGGTCCTGCTGCGCCGGGCCGGCCGGGCGCGTGGCGTTGTGGGTCGCGTACCAGGCCATGCCGAGGCTGATGCCGAAGAACGCGACCGCGAGCCACTTGGTGCTCTTGGACAGGAAGTTCGATGCGCCGCGCGAACCGAACACGGTCGCGGAGGCGCCGCCGCCGAAGCCGGATCCGGCCTGCGCGCCCGCGCCGCGCTGCATCAGGATCAGCGCGACCATCGCGAGCGCGATCAGCACGTACACCACGTTGATGACCAGCATGAGCATTGCGTGAAGCGTCCTTGTGGGCTCAGGGCGCCGCCGCCGTGGCGATGGCGAGGAAATCGGCGGCCACCAGCGCGGCCCCGCCGATCAGCCCGCCATCGACGTCGGGCTGTGCGAACAGCGCGGCGGCGTTGTCGGGCTTGCAGCTGCCGCCGTACAGGATCGGCAGCGAGCCCGCGATTTTAGCATCGCGGGCCGCGATTTCGCCACGGATGAAGGCATGGACCGCCTGCGCCTGCTCCGGGGTGGCCGTCCGGCCGGTCCCGATCGCCCAGACCGGCTCGTAGGCGACCACCGCGCCGTCCAGGGCCCCGACCCCGCCCAGGTCCACGAGGGGCTGCAGCTGGGACTGGATGACGTACTCGGTCTGCCCCGCTTCGCGCTGGTGCAGGGTCTCGCCGACGCACAGGATCGGGACCAGGCCCGCGGCGCGCGCCGCCAGGAACTTGCGCGCGACCAGCTCGCTGGATTCGTGGTGGTACTGGCGCCGCTCGGAATGGCCGACCAGCCCGTAGCGCGCGCCCACGTCCACCAGCATCGCGGCCGAAACCTCGCCGGTGTAGGCGCCCTTCTCGTTCGCGCTCACGTCCTGGGCGCCGAAGGCGACGCCGCTGGCGGCATAGCGCTCGACCAGGTCGCCCAGGTAGGGAAGCGGCGGCAGCACCACGCGCTCCACGCCGGCGGGGGCCGGCACGGCGGCGATCGCGTCCATCAGCCCGTGGGCGAAGGCGCGGTCCCCGTGCAGCTTCCAGTTTCCAGCGACGATCCTGCGGCGCATCGTCCGTTCCAGTCCGGCAGAGGCCGCGCAGTCTACCAGCGCACCGCTAGAATCCAAGGCTGGAGCGCCACGGCGGGGAACGCGCGATGCAGGGAACGGACCGAGGCGACGCGGGGCATGCGCTGGTCACCGGCGCGTCGAGCGGCATCGGCGCGGCGATCGCGCGCGAGTACGCGCGGCGCGGCGTGCCGCTGGTGCTGAGCGCGCGCCGCATCGAGCGGCTCGAGGCGCTGGCCTCGGAACTGCGCGCGCGGGTGCCCGTCGAGTGCATCGCCGCCGACCTCGCCGAGCCGGCCGCGCCCGCGCGCCTTCAGGCGGAACTCGCCGCGCGCGGCATCTTCGCCTCGCGCCTGGTCAACAACGCCGGCTACGGCGTGCCGGGCCGCTTCCTCTCGTCCGGCTGGGACGTGCACCGCGACTTCATGCAGGTGCTGGTCGGCTCCGTGCTCGAGCTCACCCATCGCCTGCTGCCGGCGATGGAAGCGGCGGGCCACGGCCGCATCCTCAATGTCGCCTCGCTCGCCGGGCTGGTGCCCGCCTCCGCCGGACACACGCTGTACGGCGCGTCGAAGGCCTTCGTGATCCGCTTCTCCGAATCGCTGGCGCGCGAATCCGCGGCGCGCGGCGTGCACGTGACCGCGCTCTGCCCCGGCATGACCTGGACCGAATTCCACGACGTCAACGGCATGCGCGAGCGCGTCTCGCGGCTGCCGCGCTGGCTGTGGATGGACGCCGCCGACGTCGCGCGCCTCGGCGTGGACGCGGTCGAGCGCGGCGACGCCCGCTGCGTGCCGGGCGCCGCCAACCGCATGCTCGCCGGCCTGGCGAAATACCTGCCCGAACGCCTCGCGCGCGCGCTGCTCGAAAGCCGCAGCCGCGACTTCCGCGACGCCGACTGATGCCCGCCCGCATGCCCGCCCCCGGCCGGTCCGCCGCCAGGCTGCTGCCCTACCGCAAGCCCACCGAGGGCCGCGACTACTGGGTGTTCGACGGCATCCTCGCGGATCCCGCCGGCGTGCGCGCGCGCTGCCTCGCCCGCACCGACTGGGCCGAAGGCTATCCGTACAAGCCCGAGGCCTGGCCCGGCATGCGCGCGATCCCCGCGCTGCTGCCGGACGAACTCGCGGCGGTCGAGGCGCGCGTGCTCGCGGCCACCGGCAGCAAGCGCCTGTGGGTGCAGGCCGCGCCGGACGGCGGCCACCTCAACCACAACTGCGTGCAGGTCGTCGGCGTCGACGAATCCGGCCCGAAGCCGCACACCGATTCGCGCGCGCTGTGCCGCTACGCGGCGGTGCTGTACCTGAACCCGTCCGCGCCCGCGCACTGCGGCACCAGCTTCTACCGCCAGCGCACCGCCGACGGGCGCCTGGGCGGCAACATCGTGATGCCGCCGCACGCGAACCTGGTGGAGGCGCTGGGCACGCGCTTCGTGGCGGTCGGCTCGTTCGAGGAGGACGTGCGGATCGAGCATCGCTGCAACCGGCTGCTGCTCTACCGGGCCAACCTGATCCACAGCGCGACGGCCTATTGCGGCAGCACCCTGGCCGACAAGCGCATGGCCGCCGTCTTCTTCTGGATGGCTGCCTGAGCGGGCTGTTTCGCTTCGGGGCTGGGCTCCGGAAGCGTGCGCGGAATTCCGGGGGACGCCGCAAGTACGTCCATGTAGGCTCCGTGGCGCCATCCATGGCGCCAATGCCCCCGGAATTCCACGCACGCTTCCGTCGCCTCGCACGGCGAGGGCGCCATGTTTCTACCCGCAGGAGCGGGGCGACGCGCTTGGCGCGGCGGTGCGAATGCGTGTGCGTGGGCCGAGCGGGCCATGGATGGCCCGCGCCCGCTCCCTGAGTCCTGGACGACTCGCGGGAGCGGCGGACCGCGCACACGCATTCGCGGCGCCCAGCCCAGAAGCGACGCGCACGCTTCCGGAGCCCAGCCCCGGGGCGACGCTCCCCGCGCGCTACTTCAGCTTGATTTCGCGCAGGCGCTCTTCGAGGTAGCCCTGCGCCGTGATCGGCTCGGGATAGCGGCTCGGGTTGTCGGCCGTGATGCACGACGGCAGCACGTCGATCAGGAAATCCGGGTTCGGGTGCAGGAAGAACGGCGTCGAGTACCGCGGCTGCCGCGCCGCGTCGCCCGGCGGGTTCACCACGCGGTGCGTCGTCGACGGGTACACATGGTTGGTGTAGCGCTGCAGCATGTCGCCGATGTTGACGACGATGGTGTCGGCGTCGGCGGTGAACGGCACCCACTCGCCCTTGCGCGACAGCACTTCCAGGCCGGCGGCGCTGGCGCCGACCAGCAGCGTGATCAGGTTGATGTCCTCGTGCGCGCCGGCGCGCACGTTCGGCACGTCCGGCGTGGTGATCGGCGGGTAATGGATGGGGCGCAGGATCGAATTGCCGAGGTTGGTCTTGTCGGCGAACCAGTCCTCCGGGAGGCCGATGTGCAGCGCCAGCGCGCCCAGCACCTGCGAGCCCAGCGCGTCGAGCGCGGAGTACAGGCCGTAGCCGAACTCGTGGAGT
>DASTWT010000274.1:0-5478 GCA_035765815.1 Luteimonas sp.
CGCTGCGAGGTGCTGCGCTACCTGCGCAACCCGGGCTTCCTGCTGCCGATCGTGCTGTTCCCGAACGTGTTCTACGTGATGTTCGGGCTGGTGCTGAACCACGGCAACGGCGAGGCCGGGCGCTACATGCTCGCCAGCTACAGCACGTTCGGCGTCATGGCGCCGGGCCTGTTCGGCTTCGGCGTCTCGCTCGCGCTGGAGCGCGACAGCGGCCTGCTCACGCTCAAGCGCGCGTTGCCGATGCCGCCCGGCGCCTACCTCGCCGGCAAGATGCTGATGGCCGTGCTCGTGGCCACGGCGGTCGGCGCGATGCTGCTCGCGCAGGCGCTGCTGCTGGCGCACGCGCCGCTGGCGCCGGCGCAGGTGGCGGACCTGCTGCTGGTCGACGCGCTCGGCGTGCTCCCGTTCTGCGCGCTGGGCCTGTTCGTCGGCACCCTGCTGAAGGGCCAGGGCGCGCCCGGCCTGCTGAACATGATCTACCTGCCGATGGCCTTCCTGTCGGGGCTGTGGTTTCCGCTGACGATGATGCCGGCGTTCCTGCGCGGCCTCGCGCCGGCGTGGCCGAGCTACCACCTGAACGCGCTGGCGCTGTCGGCGGTCGGTTTCGACACCGGCCCGCGCCTGCCGCACGTGCTGGTGCTGGCCGGCTTCACCGCCGCGTTCCTGGCCCTGGCCGCGCGGCGCCTGCGGCGCCACGGTTGAAGTAGCATGCGCGCAGGCATGCAGGCAGGCACGACCGCGATGGAACAGCGCACGCTGCGCGAACGGCTCCGCGACCTCGTGGCGGCGTCGCTCGTGCCGGCGCCGGATTCCTCGGTGGCCTGCAACCTGCGCCGCGGCAAGTCGCCGTGGACCGACGGCGTGCACCTGCTGTGGTCGGCCTGGATCTTCATCACCCCGCTGATGGGCGGCGGCGAGTACGACTGGCAGTGGCTGTGGCTCACGCTGGCCTCGTATCCCCTGTTCCTCGCGCTGTACGCGAAGCGCCTGCTCGCGCCGCGGCGCAGCGGCTGGCTCTACGCGGTGGCGATGATCGCGTTGTGCATGGCCTTGCTGCCCTGGTATCCGTCGAGCCTGAGCTACTTCGTGTTCGGCTGCGTGATGCTCGAGGCGGGCCGCCGCTTGCCGCTGTACCGCTACCTGCTGGAAGTGGCGCTGGCCAACGCGGTGCTGTGGCTGGTCGCCAGCCACGCGGGCTATCCGTGGCAGGCGCTGGCCTGGATGCCGATCATGACCGCGATCGTCGGCATCATCGTCACCGTCGAATCGGCCGCCGGCGACAAGGACCTGGCGCTGCAGCTGTCGCACGACGAGGTCCGGCGCCTGGCCGCGACCGCCGAGCGCGAGCGCATCGGCCGCGACCTGCACGACCTGCTCGGGCACACGCTGTCGCTGATCACGCTGAAGCTCGAGCTGTCGCGCAAGCTGATCGACCGCGACCCCGCCGCGGCGGGGCTGGAGATCGCGGAGGCGGAGAAGGTCGCGCGGCACGCGCTCGCCGAGGTGCGCTCGGCCGTCACCGGCTTCCGCGCCGCCGACCTCGCCGCGGAGCTCGCGTCGGCGCGGCTGTTGCTGGAATCCTCGGCCGTGACGCTGGAATACGACGCGCCGCCGTCGCTGTCGCCCGACATCGAGCGGTCGCTCGCGCTGGTGCTGCGCGAGGCCGCGACCAACATCGCCCGCCATGCGCGCGCCTCGCGCGCGGAGGTGCGCTTCGCGCGCGAGGGCGGGCAGCTGCGGATGCGCATCGCCGACGACGGGCGCGGCTCCGCCGGCGCGGAAGGCAACGGGCTCGCCGGCATGCGCGCGCGCATGCGCGAACTCGGGGGCAGCCTCGCGTTCGCCTCCGCGCGCGGCGGCACCACCGTCGAGGTCGCGCTGCCCTTGCCGGTCGCCTCGCTGCTGGCCGCGGTCGCGCCGCAACCGGCCGCGACGGCGGAGCATGGCGCGTGATCCGCGTGCTGCTCGCCGAGGACCAGGCCATGGTGCGCGGCGCGCTGTCGGCGCTGCTGTCGCTCGAATCGGACATCGAGGTGCTCGGTTCCGCGCCGGACGGCGAGGCGGCGTGGCGCGAACTGCAGCGCCTGAAGCCCGACCTGCTCGTCACCGACATCGAGATGCCGGGCATCACCGGCCTGGAGCTGGCGCAGCGCGTGCAGCGCCACGAGCTGCCGGTGAAGGTGGTGATCCTGACCACGTTCGCGCGCCCCGGCTTCCTCCGCCGCGCGCTCGACGCCGGCGTCTGCGGCTACCTGCTCAAGGACGCGCCGGCGGAACAGCTCGCCGACGCGATCCGCCGCGTGCGCCATGGCGGCCGCGCGATCGACCCGCAACTCGCGGTCGATGCGTGGTCGGAATCCGATCCGCTCAACGACCGCGAACGCCAGGTGCTGCGCATGGCCGGCGACGGGCTGTCGGCGGGCGACATCGCGACGCTGCTCAACCTCTCCGCCGGCACGGTGCGCAACTACCTGTCAGAAGCGATCGGCAAGCTCGGCGCCGGCAACCGCATCGAGGCCTTCCGCCTCGCGCGCCAGAAGGGCTGGCTGTAGAGCCGACCCATGGTCGGCTGCGCGGCTCACTCCCCGCACACCGCCACGGCCTTCGACCGCTGGTCGATCAGCACGACGGACTGCTGCAGCGCCTGCGCGCCGACCAGCAATTCCGGGTAGCGATCCGAAACGCGCACTTCGACGTCGCGCAGGACCGCCTGGCCGATGCGGAACGGCCCGGCCACCGTCGAGCGCTGCGTCTCCACGCGCGTGTTCGCGAGCTGGCCGCGGCCCGCGGCCTCCAGCGGCGTCCCGCCGACCCGGTCGAACAGCGCGCGCGGCAGCACGAAGGCGACGTCGGCGCCCGTATCCAGGTTGCCTTCCGCGCGCACGTTGCCGATGGCGACGGGGATGCGGAACGGGCGCTCGTAACCCAGGGCGCCACCTTGGCCCGGCGCAAGCGAGCGCTTGCGGCTGAACGAGAGGAGCTTGCGCGGGTAGTCGATGACCAGCAGCCCGTCGGCGAAGAATTCGCGGGCGACGATCCCGGAAAATGCCGCTTCCGGCGCCATCCGGCCGCGGTAGTCGCGGGTGGGCACCACCACGTCGTTGCGCACCAGGCCGCCGACGTCGAGCGACGCGAACGTCGTCGTGTCGACCTGCGCGGTGTTCACGCCATCGGAATTCCCTTCGACCCGGCCGAGCGGCAGCCCGAGCGCGGCGACGAGGCTGCTGTCCGCGCGCCCCACGCCGCTCGCGCCGGTGTCGACGGCGAACCGGAACGGGCCATGGCCGTCCACCGTCGCCTGCACGTAGATCCTCCCGTCGACGGTCTCGAATGGGACGCGCATCGCGAAGTCCCCGCGCGGAGCGTCGGCGATGGCGCAGGCGCCCGCATCGGGCCGGACGGCATCGGCCCCTGCCGAGCCGGACGCCGGCGCCGAGGCCAGGCAGAGGAGGACGACCGCCGCGTGGCCGGCCACGCTTGCTGCACGCTGGTGGGACATTCCGCTGCTCCGCGATCGGGGGTTGCCCACACTCGATACGGCGATGGCGGCGGCGGTTGCAGCGGCGCCGCGCTCAGGACGGCTTGCGCGCCCCGTCCGGCGCGACCCGCGACGCGAGCATCGCGTAGGCCGAGCGCAGGCCCTGTGCCTCGCCGCCGGCGGGACGGCCCGGGCGATCGCTGTCGTTCCACGCGTACACGTCCAGGTGCGCCCACGGCTGCCTGTCGGGCACGAAGCGCTCGAGGAACAGCGCGGCGGCGATGCTGCCGCCCATCTTCGACGGGCCGGAGTTGGCGATGTCGGCGACGTGGCTGGTGAGGTAGCGCAGGTACGGGCGCCACAGCGGCATGCGCCACACGGGGTCGCGCGCCTCCATCCCCGCCTGCAGCCACTGCGCGGCGACGGCTTCGTCGTTGGCGTACAGCGCCGGCAGCTCGGGGCCGAGCGCGATGCGCGCCGCGCCGGTGAGCGTGGCGAAGTCGAGCAGCAGCGCGGGCTTTTCCTCGCCGGCGAGCGCGAGCGCGTCGCACAGCACCATGCGGCCTTCGGCGTCGGTGTTGTCGATCTCGACGCTCACGCCCTTGCGCGTGGCGACGACTTCGCCCGGGCGGTACGCATCCGGGCCGATCGCGTTCTCCACGGCCGGCACCAGCAGCGTGATGCGCAAGGGCAGCCTGCGCGCCATCACCAGTTCGGCCAGGGCGATGGCGTGCGCGCCGCCGCCCATGTCCTTCTTCATGTTGCGCATGCCGTCGCCGGTCTTGATGTTGAGGCCGCCGGTGTCGAAGCACACGCCCTTGCCGACGATGGCGACGTGCGGATGCGCAGCGTCGCCCCAGTCCAGGCGCAGCAGCCGCGGCGCGCGGTGCGAGGCGCGGCCGACGGCGTGGATCGCGGGGAAATTGCGCGCGAGCAGTTCGTCGCCGACGATCGCCTCGAAGCGCGCGCCGTGCGCCGCGGCGATGCCCTCCACCACTTCGTGCAGCTGCTCCGGGCCCATGTGCTCGGTCGGCGTGTTGACCAGGTCGCGCACGCGGACGCACGCGGCGAGCAGGTCCGCGGTCGCCGCGTCGGGCGCATCGAGCGCGAGCGTCGCCGGCGCGCGGCCCGCGCCGCGGAAGCGCGCGAAACGGTAGCTGCCCAGGCCCCAGCCGAGCTGCAGCGCCTTGCGCGCGACCGGATCGTCCAGGCCTTCCGGCGCCCACGCGAGCGCGGGCAGCATCGAAGGCGCGTGCGCATAGCTGTGCGGGTCGAGCGGGTCGCCGACGCCGAGCACGGCGCCGCCGATCCCGCCTTCCGCGTCGGCATAGGTCGCCGCGGTGCCGGGCGCGGCGTCGAAGCCCTGCGCCTGCAGCCAGCGCGCGACGGCGGCCGGTTGCGCGGCGAGCCAGGCGGGCCAGCCGTCGCGGGAAACGATGTGCAGCGGATGCGTGGCGTTGGCGGTCATGCGGCGTCCTGTCGCGTGGGTTGCGCGTCCAGCCAGTCGGCCAGCGCGGCGAGGGAGGGGAATTCGAGGTCGGGGCGCACGTCCTCGCGCGGCCATTCGCGCGCGGCCGCGCAGTCGTCGTCGCGGTTGATCCAGCAGCTGCGCAGCCCGGCGCGGTGCGCGCCGACGACGTCCATCTCGACGTCGTCGCCCACGTGCAGTACGTCGCCGGGCGCGAAGCCCAGGCGCTCGCAGGCGGCGTGGAAGATGCTCGGCTCGGGCTTGGCCGCGCCGTGCTCGCGCGCGCCGAGCTGGAAGCGGAACACGTGCATCAGCCCGATCCGATCCAGGTCGGCGTTGCCGTTGGTGAGCGCGGCCAGCGGCACGCGCGCCGCCAGGCGGTCGAGCGCGTCGAGGCTGTCGGCGTAGTGCTCGACCTCGCAGCGCGCGGCGAAGAACGCGTCGAACGCGGGCCCGGCGAGCGCGGGATCGTCGCCCGCGGCCGCGAACATGCGCTCCAGGGAGATCATGCGCTGGCGGGTGAAATCGTGCG
>DASTWT010000275.1:0-4000 GCA_035765815.1 Luteimonas sp.
CGTCGCGTCCTGGGAACGGGCGGCGCCATGAACACGCTCGCGTTCTCGCTCGCCTTCGCCGCGCTGGCGCTCGCAGCCGGCTTGCTCGCGAAGCCGTTCGACCGGCGCATCGCGTTGTCGGGCGTCGTGCTCTTCGCCGCGTACCTGGCGCTGGACGATTTCGTCACCGGCCTGCCACACCTCGTGCCGGCGCTCGACTTCCTGCCGGGCGAATGGAACTGGTCGGGCAAGCTGCTGAGCCTGGGGTTCGCGGCGCTGGTGATCGCCGCCCTGCGCCTGTCGCCGGATGCGGTCGGGTTGCGCTGGCGGCAGGAACATGCGCGCACCGGAGCGATCGCCGTGGCGCTGTTCATCGTGTGGGGCGCCTGCCTCGGGCTGGCGTTCAAGCCGGGCGCGCCCGACGCGGAGACGCTCGCGTTCCAGGCGACGATGCCGGGGATCGCGGAAGAACTCGCCTACCGCGGCATCGCGCCGGCGCTGCTGCTGTCGCTGTGGCCGCGCAAGCCGGGCGTCGAGGGCATCCCGTGGGCGGTGATCGTCGCGACGTCGGTGATGTTCGGGCTGTGGCATGCGCTCAGCTACACGGACGGAAAGTTCGGCTTCGACCTCATGTCGGGGCTGTTCCCGTTCCTCGGCAGCCTGCCGGGCGGCTGGCTGCGCTTCCGGACGAAGAGCCTGGTGGTGCCGGTCGCGGGGCACGGATTGGCGAACGTGGCCTTCCACGTCGCCGGCGGGCTCGCGTCGTGAACGCCGGCGCGGGCGCGGCCGGCGCGGGCGCAGGCGCGTTCCTCGTGCGTCCGTTCGCCGCCGGCGACGCGCCGGCGCTGCACGCGGCGGTGCGCGCGTCGCTCGCGTCGCTGTCGGACTGGGTCCCGTGGTGCCGCGCGGACTATGCGCTGGCCGATGCGCAACAACGGAGCGACGCGTGCATTGCAGCGTGGCGCGAAGATCGCGAGTATCCGTTCGCGATCTTCGACGGCGACACGCTGCTCGGCTGCGCCGGCCTCAACCAGCTCGACCGGGTCGCCGGCAGCGCGAACCTGGGCTACTGGGTCGGCGAAGCCCATCGCGGGCGCGGCGTGGCCACCGCCGCAGCCGCGCAGGTCGCGGCGTTCGGCTTCGGAGAGCTCGGCCTGGTCCGGATCGAGATTCGCGTCCTGCCGGAGAACGCCGCCAGCCTGGGCGTCGCGCGCAGGCTCGGCGCCGTGCGCGAAGCGGTGCTGCCCGGCGGCATCGAGTTCCAGGGCCGGCGCGCCGATGCGGTACTGTTTTCGCTTTCCGCCGGAGACCAGGCATGAAGGGCATCCTCCTCGTCGGCATCGGCGGCTTCGCCGGCTCGGTCGCGCGCTACAAGCTCGGCGGCCTGGTGCTGCACCTCACCGCGCAGGAACGCTTCCCCTGGAGCACGTTCGCGATCAACGTGCTCGGCTGCCTGGTCGCGGGCGTGCTCGCCGGGCTGGCGGAGGAATACGAGCTGTTCGGGCCCGACACGCGGCTGCTGGTGTTCACCGGGCTGCTCGGCGGCTTCACCACGTTCTCGGCGTTCGGGCTGGACGCGCTGTTCCTGTTCCGCCGCGGCGAGCTCGCGACCGCGCTGCTCTACGCCGGTGGCAGCGTGGTGGTCGGGCTGGCCGCGGCGTGGATCGGCTGGCGCCTGGTCGCGCTGCAGGCGGGCCACTAGGCCGCGGCGCCTGCCCGCGGGTGGCGGGGGCGGGCCGCGCCCAAAAAAAAGCCCCGCGTTCGCGGGGCTCTCGAAGCGTGGCGCGTGGGCGGCTCAGGCCGCCGGCTGCACGCCCGATGCCTGGGCGCCCTTCGGGCCCTGGACGACTTCGTAGCTGACGCGCTGGCCTTCCTGCAGGCTGCGGAAGCCCTTGGACGCGATGGCGGAGTAATGCACGAACACGTCGGCGCTGCCGTCTTCCGGAGCGATGAACCCGAACCCCTTCGCGTCGTTGAACCACTTCACGGTGCCGTACTGCATAGCGCTGCTGACCTCGGTCTGGATGCGGTGGGTGCGCTGGCGCGTGGGGCAGCCGGGCGCACCCGCCGAGTATGCAAAAGCCGGGCGGCGGCTGGCAATCGGTCGGCACCGCCGCCAGGCGGACGGCCTGCGGCCTAGGGACGCCCCGCCAGCAGCGCCGCGAGCAGCCGGGACACCCCGCCGGTGGCGGCGCGGACGTTGGCCAGCACCTCGTCGAGGGTGATGACCTCGTCCGGGTCCGGGCCGGCACCGGCCGCCCAGTTGGCGACGATGGCCAGGCAGGCGTAGTCCAGGCCGAGCTCGCGGGCCAGGCCGGCCTCGGGCATGCCGGTCATGCCGACCAGGTCGCAGCCGTCGCGGCGCATTCGGGCGATCTCGGCGCGGGTTTCCAGGCGCGGGCCCTGGGTGGCGCCGTAGCAGCCGCCGTCGACCACGGCGACCCCGGCCCGCTTCGCCGCGGCGAGCACGTCGGCGCGCAGCGCCTGCGTGTACGGCTCGCCGAAGTCGACGTGCAGGACTTCGGTGCCCGGCTCTTCGCACAGGGTGGAGATGCGGCCCCAGGTGTAGTCGATCAGCTGGTCGGGGCAACCGAGCGCGCCGGGCGCATAGCGCGCGTCGATGCCGCCGACGGTGTTGAGCGCGAGCACGCGGCGCGCGCCGGCCTGCTTCAGCGCCGCAAGGTTGGCGCGGTAGTTGATGCGATGCGGCGGCACGCCGTGGCCTTCGCCGTGGCGGGCGAGGAAACCGATGCGGCGGCCGGCGAACGTACCGATGCGGACCGGCCCCGAGGCCGCGCCGTACGGCGTCGACGGCTCGAAGGATTCGACGTCGCCGAGCTCGGCGAGCGCGTAGACCCCGGTGCCGCCGATCACGGCGAGGTCGAGGCTGCGCGCGCCGGCCGCGGACGCGGCGCTCATGCGCGGGCCTCGTCCGCGTCCGCCAGCGCGTAGATCGCGGGCAGGTTGCGGCCCTGCTCGTGGTAGTCCATGCCGTAGCCGAAGACGTAGCGATCCGGGACGTCGAGCCCGGCGTAGTCGGCGCACAGGCCGGCGACGCACCGGTCGTGGCGCTTCACCACCATCGCCGCGATGCGCACGTCGCGCGCGCCCTGCCCCACGCACCAGGCGCGCACCGCGTCGAGCGTGTGGCCTTCGTCGACGATGTCGTCGACCAGCAGCACGTGGCGGCCGCGCAGGGCGGTCTCCGGGCGGCGCTTCCACAGCAGCTCGCCGCCGCTGGTCGCGCCGCGGTAGCGGGTGGCGTGCAGGTAGTCCATCTCGATGTCGAGGCCGCGCGCGCCGATGCCGAGCGCGAGTTGCGCGGCGAACGGAAGCGCGCCGTGCATCACGGTGAGGAAGACGGGGCGAACGCCGGCGTAGTCGGCGGCGATGCGCGCGGCCATGCCGTCGATCGCGGCCTCGACGGCTTCGCGGCCGTGGATCAGGTCGGCGGCCGGCAGGACCGCGGCGAGCCCGGGGACGGCGGTCGGATCGGCGCTCATGCGAGGCCCTCGATGCGGCTGCGGGTGGCAGCGTAGCGCGGGTCGGCGCGCAGGCCGCCCCAGCCCGCGCCGCCGCCGGACGGGACGCCGCCGCGCCCGACCAGCGCGGCCACGACGGTCGGGTCGAGCGCCCTGCCCTCGACCGCGGCCAGCGATTCGGGCACCAGTTCCGGATGGCAGACGAGGACGACGTCGCAACCCGCATCCAGGTGCGCGTCGATCCGGGCCTTGATGCCCCCGGCGGAGAACGCGGCGGCCATGCCGATGTCGTCGGAGAACACGACGCCGCGGAAGCCCATTTCGCCGCGGAGGATGTCGCCGATCCAGCGCTTCGAATAGCCGGCGGGATCCTTGTCGACCTGCGGGTACACGACGTGCGCCATCATCACCGCGTCGGCGCCGGCGCCGATGCCGGCCGCGAACGGGACGAGGTCGAGCGCGCGGATCGCGTCGAGCGGGCGGTCGTCGATGGCGTCGTCGACGTGCGTGTCCTCGAGCACCGAGCCGTGGCCGGGGAA
>DASTWT010000276.1:0-3096 GCA_035765815.1 Luteimonas sp.
CGAGCAGGAAGTCGAGCGCGCGATACACCGTCGGCGGCGCCGCGGCGCCGACGCCGTCGTCGTGCCCGGCGGCGGGCTTGAGCATGTCCAGCAGGTCGTAGGCCTTGACCGGCTTGCCGGCGTCGGCGATCAGCCCGAGTAAGCGCGCGCGCACGGGCGTCAGGCGCAGGCCGCGCGCGTGGCACGCGGCCTCGACCGCGGCGACGAAATCGGCGGCGCCGTGGACGTGGTGCTTCGGGTCGGTGCAGGCCGGCTTGCGCATGTGACGATGATGGTGGCGGCGGGCGCGCGGCTCAAGCCCGCGCATCGGCCGCCGCGTTCAGGCCGCGGGGATCCGCGCCAGCGCGGCGTCGATGCGGGCCAGGGCCTGGTCGCGGCCGCACAGGTACACGGTCTGGCCGATGTCCGGGCTGACCTGAGTGCCGGTGATCGCCACGCGCATCGGCTGCGCGATCTTGCCCATGCCCAGGCCGGCGGCCTCGGCGGCGGCCTTCAGCGCCTCGCCGATCGCCTCGGGCCTCCAGTCCGGCAGCGCGGCCAGGCGCGCGCGCGCGTCGGCGCGCGGGCCGCGCGCTTCCGGCTTGAGATGCTTGCCGACGGCGGCCTCGTCGTACTGCGTGAGCGGCTGGAACCACACCGCCGACTTCTCCGCCATCTCCTTCAGCGTCTGCGCGCGTTCGCGCAGCGCGACCACGAGGTCCGCGGGCTTCGGGCCCTTCGACAGGTCGTAGCCGGCCTGCTGCAGGTGCCATCGGAGGTGCTTCGCCACGTCTTCCGGCGCGTCGTCCTTCAGGTACTGCTGGTTGAGCCAGCCCAGCTTCGCGGGGTCGAGGCGCGAGGCCTTGGCGTTGACGTCCTTCAGGTCGAACAGCGACTGCATCTCGGCGATCGTGAAGATCTCCTGGTCGCCGTGCGACCAGCCCAGCCGCACCAGGTAGTTGAGCAGCGCGTGCGGCAGGTAGCCGGCGTCGCGGTACTGCATCACGTCGGCGGCGCCGGTGCGCTTGCTGAGCTTGGCGCCGTGCTCGTCGAGGATCATCGGCAGGTGCGCGAACGCGGGCACGTCGGCGCCGAGCGCCCTGTAGATGTTGATCTGGCGCGGCGTGTTGTTGACGTGGTCGTCGCCGCGCACCACGTCGGTGATGCGCATGTCGATGTCGTCCACGACGACGGCGAAGTTGTAGGTCGCGTAACCGTCGGAGCGGTAGATCACCAGGTCGTCGAGCTCGCTGTTGGCGATCTCGATGCGGCCCTTGACCTTGTCGTCCCACGCGACCGTGCCGTCGAGCGGATTGCGGAAGCGGATGACGCGGTTCGGGTCGTCGCGGAAACCTGCGTTCGCGTCGCGGTACGCGCCGTTGTAGCGCGGCTTCCCGCCGGCGGCCATGGCCTGCTCGCGCATGGCCTCGAGTTCTTCCTTGGTCTCGTAGGCGTAGTACGCATGGCCAGATGCGACGAGTTGCTCGGCGACCTGCTTGTAGCGGTCCAGGCGATGGGTCTGGTAGACCGGCCCCTCGTCGTAGTCGAGGCCGAGCCAGTCCATCGCCTCCAGGATCGCGTCGATCGCGGCCTGCGTGCTGCGCTCGCGGTCGGTGTCCTCGATCCGCAGGATGAACTGCCCGCCGCGGCGGCGCGCCTCCAGCCAGCAGTACAGCGCGGTGCGCGCGCCGCCGATGTGCAGGTAGCCGGTCGGACTGGGGGCGAAGCGGGTGCGGCAGGGCGAGGTCTCGGGCATCCGCCGATTTTACCGTAGAGCCGACCCATGGTCGGCTGCGTTTCGAGCCGACCACGGGTCGGCCCTACAATGGCCCGATGACCACGCTCTTCATCTCCGACCTGCACCTGGACCCGGAGCGGCCGGCGATCACGGAGCTGTTCGGGCGCTTCGTGGACGAAGAGGCCCGCGGCGCGGACGCGCTGTACATCCTGGGCGACCTGTTCGAGGCCTGGGTCGGGGACGACGATCCGTCGGAGACCGGCGCCTTCGTCGCCGCGAAGCTGCGCGCCCTGCGCGACGCCGGCGTGCCGGTGCGCTTCATCCGCGGCAACCGCGATTTCCTGCTCGGCGAGGACTACGCGCGCCGCGCCGGCATGGAGATCCTGCCCGATCCCGCCGTCGTGATGCTGCACGGCAAGCCGGTGCTGCTGATGCACGGCGACCTGCTGTGCAGCGACGACACCGCCTACCAGGCGTTCCGCGCGCAGACCCGCGATCCGCGCTGGCAGGCGCAGTTCCTCGCCCAGCCGCTGGCCGCGCGCATCGCGTTCGCGCAGCAGGCGCGCGCGGCGAGCCGGTTGCACCAGTCCGGCCTGCAGGCGCAGGGCGCGATGGACGCGATCACCGACGCGACGCCCGCCACCGTGGCCGACACGTTCGCGCGCTACGGCATCGACCGCATCATCCACGGCCACACGCACCGGCCGAAGGTGCACGAGGAAGGCGGCGGCACGCGCATCGTGCTCGGCGACTGGTACGAGCAGGGTTCCGTGCTGCGCGTCGACCCGGACCGCTTCGAACTCTCGGCGCTCTAGGCGTCCTGCCCCGCCGTTTCGGGCGCGGCATCGGTGTCGTTCTTCCTCGCGCCGCGCAGGTTGAGCGCGAACAGCCCCACCTGCAGCGCGACCAGCGCCCACGCGCCGTCGTGCCAGCCCCAGGCGATCCACAGCACGTTGCTGGCGATGAAGACCCAGAAGCCGAGTTCGCGCCGTCCCTTGCGCTGCGAGCCCACCAGCCAGGCCGCGAGCAGGGTCGCGGCCATCGCGGGCCACTGCAGCAGGTCGAGCATCAGCGCGCCTCGACCGGCTCCGCGCAGCCCTTGTAGGTGACGCCGTCGTAGATGAAGGTCGAGGCGAAATCGTAGCTGCGGTCGGACATGCCGTCGCTGCACTTGCCGGGCGTGACGCCGAAGTGGAACTCGCCCTTCGGGCCGCTGCCGAGGATCACGGTGCCGACGAGCGAAGGCACGCGGCGGCCCAGCAACGTGACGCCGGCCTGGTCGTCGGGCGTCGTGAACACGAGCGTGCCGCCGCGCGCCTGCACGCTCCAGAACGGCTCGTTGCCGAACGCGTGCCAGCCGGTGCCGGGCGCGGGATTCT
>DASTWT010000277.1:0-7428 GCA_035765815.1 Luteimonas sp.
CAAGTTCGAGGCGACGCCGCTGTCGGACAGCCTGGACGACGCCATCCTGCGCCTGGGCCGTGAATCGGAACCGGTGCCGCCGTCGGAAGCGCCGGTGCAGAAGCCGCACGCGCACCGCATCGCCTACGCCTGGCAGGGCGCCGCACGGGAACTGCGCGCCTCGCATCCCGAAATCCATGCGCTGCTGTCGAAGCGCGTGCTGGAGCGGTTGCGCGAGGAAGTCCTGGACGACGCCGCGGACGAGATCGAAACGCTGCGCGAGCACCTGCGCCTGCGCGAGGCCGCGCACGCGAAGCTCGCCCAGGAATTCGCCGCGATGTCCGCACGGCTGGCGGCCGCCAATGCAGCTGCGAATGCCGCTGCGGGTGCGGCCGGCGCGCACGCGGCGGCCACGCCCGCGCAGGGCGCGGCGGCGCCGGCCGGCGACCCGCGCGTGCCCGGGCGCGCGCTGCTGGAAGCCGTCGCCGCGGGCGCGGCATCGCTCGGCGACGCGCATCGCGACTGGTGCCTGGCCGAGGCGATGGTGCTCACCGGCTTCGAGCGCACGCCCGTGCAGCTGATGGAGGACGGCGAAGCCGCGCTCGCGGCGCTCGTCCTCCGCGGCAAGGCCGGCGCCTGACCCGCACCATCGCGCCGCGACGGCCGGCGCGGCGCCTCCTCCGCCTACAATGGCGCGATGGCCGATCCGCATCCCGAAGGTTTCGACACCGTCCGCGACTGGCTGCTCGGCCTGCAGGATCGCATCTGCGCCGCGATCGAGGGCGCCGACGGCGGCGCGCGCTTCGCCGAGGACCGCTGGGAACGCAACGAAGGCGGCGGCGGGCGCACGCGCGTGCTGCGCGACGGCGCGGTGTTCGAGCAGGCCGGCATCGGCTTCTCCGACGTCTCCGGCACGAAGCTCCCGCCCTCGGCCAGCGCCGCGCGGCCCGAACTCGCCGGCGCGTCGTGGCGCGCCTGCGGCGTGTCGCTCGTGTTCCACCCGCGCAATCCCTACCTGCCGACCACGCACGCGAACGTGCGCCATTTCCGCGCGGTGCGCGACGGCGAGACGGTGGCCTGGTGGTTCGGCGGCGGCTTCGACCTGACCCCGTTCTATCCGTTCGACGAGGACGTGCTGCACTGGCACCGCACCGCGCGCGCGCTGTGCGAGCCGTTCGGCGGCCAGGAACGCTACGACGCGCACAAGCGCTGGTGCGACGACTACTTCTTCCTGAAGCACCGCAACGAAACCCGCGGCGTCGGCGGGCTGTTCTTCGACGACCTGCACACCGGTTTCGACGCCGACTTCGGCTACATGCGCGCGGTCGGCGACGGCTTCCTCGAGGCGTACCTTCCGATCGTCGCGCGCCGCAAGGACACGCCGCACGGGGCGCGCGAACGCGAATTCCAGCTGTATCGCCGCGGCCGCTACGTCGAGTTCAACCTGGTCTACGACCGCGGCACGCTGTTCGGCCTGCAGTCCGGCGGGCGCGCCGAATCGATCCTGATGAGTCTCCCGCCGCTGGTACGCTGGGAATACGGCTATGCGCCGGAACCCGGCAGCGCCGAAGCGCGCCTGGCCGACTACCTGTCGCCGCGCGACTGGCTGTCGGAAGACAGGTCGGATTCGCGCTCCAGGTAATCGAGGTAGCGCGCCGCGCGCGCTTCGCCGCCGTCCTTGCGCGGCACCACGCTGATGCTGCCGTTGGTCTCCAGCAGCGCCAGCGCCACCTCGCCCACGTCGGCGAGATCGTGCTGGCGCAGCGCCTTGTGGAAATCGTCGTCGCTGACCAGCTCGCGGCGGAGCACGTCGCGGAACACGCGGCCGTCGCGCGCCAGCACCTGCGGCACGCCCTCCACCACGTGTTCCACCCGGCGCGAGCGCGACGTCACCCAGGCCATGCCCCAGTTCAGCGCCAGCAGCGTGCCGGCCAGGAGCACTGCGCCGGGCAGGCTGTTGTCGCCCCCGTTGAGCCCGTTCTGCACCGCATTGCCGATCAGGATCAGCAGCACCAGGTCGAACGGCGTGAACTGCCCCACCGCCCGCTTCCCGGAGAACCGCACCAGCACCATCACCAGCACGTAGATCGCGATCGCGCGCAGCACGAAATGCCACCACGGCGCCGACAACCCCCACAGATCGCCCATCGCCCCGCTCCCGCGTTCCCGACCGGCCCCCAGCATCCCACACCCCAGCCACCCGCCCGGTCGCGACGCGATCACATGGAGGAACAGCCCCCTTCCCAAGGGGGCGCGCCGACAGGCGCGGGGATGTAAGGCGCGAGCGTGGGGCCCAAAGTTTTGGCGCCGAAACTCCACGGCATCGCCGAAACATTCCGGCGCCAAAACTTTGGGGGGCTTTTTTCTGCGCCTGCGGCGCATAAAAAAGCCCCGCATAGCCAGGGGGAGGGCTAGCGGGGCCGGGGAACGGCACCTGGGGAGGGGTAGCCGTTCCGGGGATCACTCCAGGGGAGGGGAGGTGATCGCACGACGGACGTTGCATCCGTCGCGGCCTATATGACCACCAGCCACATGGATGGTTCGTGAAGAAACGAGTTAAAAAACTGTTGGGTTCAGGAAAGATTCATTCCCTCGGCCCGGGCCCTCAGTGCGCCTCGTCCCAATCCGCGCCGACTCCGGAATCGACGACCAGCGGCACCCGCAGTTCCGCCGCCCCGGCCATCCGTCGCGGTACCTCGGCGAGCAGGGTGTCCACGAAGCCGGCGTCGGCCTCGAACACCAGTTCGTCGTGGACCTGCAGGACCATCAGCGCCGGTGGCCGGCCGCCTTCCGCCCCGCCCTGCCCGGCCAGCCAGGCGTCGATGTCGATCATGGCGCGCTTGATGATGTCGGCGGCGGTGCCCTGCATCGGCGCGTTGATCGCCGCGCGCTCGGCGGCCGCGCGCAGGCCCTGGTTGCGCGCCTGGATGTCGGCCAGGTACAGCCGCCGGCCGAACACCGTTTCGACGTAGCCGCGCTCGCGCGCCTGCTGCCGCGTGGCCTCCATGAAGTCGCGCACGCCGGGATAGCGGCTGAAGTAGAGCGCGATGTAGTCCTGGGCCTCGCCGCGCGGGATGTCGAGCTGCTTCGCCAGGCCGAACGCGCTCATGCCGTACATCAGGCCGAAGTTGATCGCCTTGGCGGCGCGGCGCTCGTTCGGCTCGACCGCGTCGATCGCCTTGCCGAACACTTCGGCCGCGGTGGCGCGGTGGATGTCCGCGCCGGATTCGAACGCGCGCACCAGCGCCGGATCCTGCGACAGGTGCGCCATGATCCGCAGCTCGATCTGCGAGTAGTCGCAGGCGACGATGCGGCGCCCTTCCGGCGCGACGAAGGCCTTGCGGATGCGGCGGCCGTCGGGCGTGCGGATCGGGATGTTCTGCAGGTTCGGGTCGCTGGACGCGAGCCGGCCCGTCGCCGCGCCGGCCTGGTGGTAGCTGGTATGGACGCGGCCGTCGCGCGGATTGGCCATCTCCGGCAGCTTGTCGGTATAGGTGCCGCGCAGCTTGGCCAGGCTGCGGTAGTCGAGGATCACCCGCGGCAACTCGTGCTGGTCGGCGATCGCCTCGAGCGCTTCCTCGTTCGCGGAGGGCTGGCCGGTAGGCGTCTTCACCACGGCCGGCAGCTTCAGCTCCTCGAACAGCAGCTGGCACACCTGCTTCGGCGAATCGAGGTTGAACGTGCGGCCGGCGAGCGTCGTGGCCTGCTGCTGCAGCTCGAGCATGCGCCGCGACAGGTCCGCGGACTGGCGGCGCAGCTCGTCCATGTCGATCAGCACGCCGTTCGCCTCGATCCGCTCGAGCACCGGCACCAGCGGCATCTCGATCTCGCGGTAGACGCGGTCGAGCGCGGCGTCGGCGGCGACGCGCGGGCGCAGCACGCGGTGCAGGCGCAGGGTGACGTCCGCGTCCTCGGCGGCGTAGCGGGTCGCGTCGTCGACGGCGACCTGCGCGAACGGGATCTGCTTCGCGCCCTTGCCGGCGACGTCGGCGTACTTGATGGTGTCGTAGCCGAGGTAGCGCTTGGCCAGCGAATCCATGTCGTGGCGGGTGGCGGTGGCGTTGAGCACGAAGCTCTCGAGCATGGTGTCGTCGGCGTAACCCGCGACCTCGACGCCATGGCAGCGCAGCACGTGCAGGTCGTACTTGCCGTGCTGGCCGAGCTTGCGCTTGCCGGCATCCGCGAAGACCGGGCGGAGCGCGTCGAGCACCTCCTGCATCGGCAGCTGCGCCGGCGCGCCGGGATAGGCATGGCCGACCGGGACGTAGGCGGCGCGGCCGGGTTCGACCGCGAAGCTCAGGCCGACGAGGTTCGCGCACAGCGCGTCGAGCGAATCGGTCTCGGTGTCGAAGGCGAACTCGCCGGCGCCACGGAGCTTTTCGATCCAGGCATCCAGGCGCCCGCGGGTGAGCACGGTCTCGTATTCGCCGGGCGCGGAGAGCGTGGGGTCGGCCGCGGCCTCGCCGGCGGACGCGGCCGCCGAGCGCGCATACCCTGCCGCGGTGCCGCGCATCGCGCCGCCCGCGCCGCCCGCGGTGCCCGGTGCCGGTTCCGGCGCGGCTTTGCCGTCGATCTCGCGCAGCGCCTGGTTGAAGCCGTAGCGCGCATACATCGTGCGCAGGGTGTCGACGTCGCGCTCCCGCAGCGCCAGCGCGCGCGCAGGCAGTTCCAGTTCGACGTCGGTGCGGATCGTCACCAGCGTGCGGTTCAGCGGCAGCCGGTCGACGCCCGCGCGCAGCGATTCGCCGATCTTCCCGGACATCCCGGCCGCGGCGGCGATCACGCCGTCGAGGTCGCCGTATTCGCCGATCCACTTCGCGGCGGTCTTCGGCCCGCACTTGTCGATGCCGCGCACGTTGTCGATCGCGTCGCCCATCAGCGCGAGCAGGTCGACGATCCGCGCGGCGGGGACGCCGAACTTGGCCATCACGGCCTCGTCGCTGTCGAGCCGGCTGCCGCTCATGGTGTTGACCAGCTCGATGCGGCCGCCGCCGTCGAAGCCGCGCACGAGCTGGGCGAAATCCTTGTCGCTGGTGGAGATGGTGACGACGCTGCCCTCGCGCGCCGCTTCCACGGCGAGCGTGCCGATCACGTCGTCGGCCTCGACGCCCTCGATGCGCAGGATGGGGAAGCCGAGCGCCTGCACGATGTCGCACATGGGCTGCACCTGCGCGCGCAGCTCGTCGGGCATCGGCGGGCGGTTGGCCTTGTAGTCCGGGTACAGCTCGTCGCGGAAGGTCTTCCCCGGCGCATCGACCACGAACGCGGCGCAGTCCGGGCGCTCCTTGAGCGTCGCGCGCAGCATGTTGACCACGCCGAACAGCGCGCCGGTCGGCTCGCCGGCCGCGTTCGACAGCGGCGGCAGCGCGTGGAACGCGCGGTAAAGGTACGAGGAGCCGTCGATCAGGACGAGGCGGCGGGCGGTCTGCTCGGGCATCCACCGATTCTACGTTGCACGTCCTGCTTTGCGCGTCCCTCGCACGGGCGCGCGCATAATCGCCGCATCCTCCAGGAGCCGCCGCCATGCGCAATCCCGACCGGACCATCCCGCCGCTCGCCGCGGCCCTGCTCGCGGCCTGCCTGCTCCCCGGCTGCGCCAGCCGCGGCGAGGCCCTGCCGGTGCCGCAGACGGCGGACGGCATCCCGCAGGTCCCGGAGAACTCGGTCGCGGCGGAGCGCACCGAGCCCAACGGCGACGTCGTCACCGAATACCGCGTCGGCGGCCAGCTGCGGATGGTGAAGGTCGTGCCGGCCCGCGGCCCCACCTACTACCTGGTGGACCGCGACGGCGACGGGCGCATGGATCCGGCCAAGGGCGAAGTGCCGGCGACCTGGTTCAAGCTGTTCTCGTGGTGAGGTAGCGCCTACCCGCGCGGGCCGCCCATCACCGGCAGCACCACGCCGTTCACGTACGACGCGCACACCGGCGACGCCAGGAACACGTAGGCCGGCGAAATCTCCTCCGGCTGCGCGGGGCGGCCCATGTCGCTGTCCTGGCCGAACTTCGCGACTTTCTCCGCCTTCTGGTCGGCGGGATTGAGCGGCGTCCACACCGGGCCGGGCGCGACCGCGTTCACGCGGATGCCGCGCTCGAGCAGGTTGCCGGCAAGCGACTTCGTGAATGCGTGGATCGCGCCCTTGGTCGCCGAGTAGTCCAGCAGGTGCTTGCTGCCGAACAGCGCGGTCTCCGAGCCGGTGTTGATGATGCTGCCGCCCTCGCGCATGTGCGGCAACGCGGCGCGCGCCATGTGGAAGTAGCCGCCGATGTTGGTCTGCAGCGTCTCCTGCAGGTGCTCCTCGGTGATGTCCTCGAGCGCGGCGCTGTGCTGCTGGAAGGCCGCGTTGTTGACCAGCACGTCGAGCCGGCCGAAGGCTTCGACGACGTGCGCGACCATGTCCTCGCAGAACGCGGGATCCTTCACGTCGCCCGCCACGGCGATGCAGCGGCGGCCCTCGTCCTCGACCCGGCGCTTCGTCTCGTCGGCGTCGCGGTCCTCGCTGAGGTAGGTGATCGCGACGTCGGCGCCCTCGCGCGCGAACAGCACGGCGACCGCGCGGCCGATGCCCGAATCGCCGCCGGTCACGAGGGCGGCCATGCCCTCGAGCTTGCCGCTGCCGGCATAGTCCGGCGCGAGGAAGCGAGGCTGTGGATCGAGCTTGTGCTCGTGACCCGGCTTGCGCTGGCTCTGCTTCGGCAGCGGATTCTCGGGCTGGCGGCGCGTACCGGCCTGCACCGGCTTCTTCGCGGGCTTGCCCGCCTTCTTCGCCGCGGCCTTCTTCGCCGCCTTGCGCGCTTCCTTCGGCGCGTTCCCCGCATCGGCGGCGCGCTGGATCGATCGCTGGCGCGATGCCGCGCCCTTGCCGGCGGCGGCTTTCGCGGTACCGGCGGCTTTCCTGGCGGGCTTGCGTGCGGACTTCCTGGTGGCCATGGGATCCTCGCGGCGGCATCGTCGCGGCCACCCTAGGCGCGCCGGCGTCTAGGCCCGGTCAAAGGCGCTCGCCGGGCATCGGCGCATGCTACGCCGGCTGCAGGTTCGCGTACGCGAGCACCAGCCACTTGCTGCCGGCGTCGTCGAAGTTCACCTGGACGCGCGCGTGCGCCCCGCTGCCCTCGACGTCGGTGACGAAGCCGGTGCCGAAGGTCGGGTGGCGCACGTTCTGGCCGAGGCGGATGGCCGGGGGTTCCAGCGAGGCGTGCCCGGCGTTGCGCGCGCGCGGCGGCATCGACGCCGCCATCGGCCGCGACACGTTGACCCGCGGCCGGACCTCGTGCAGCAGCGCCGCCGGGATCTCGCGCAGGAAGCGCGACGGGATGCCGTACATGTCCGAACCGTGGATGCGCCGCGCTTCCGCGTACGACAGCACCAGCTTCTGCCGCGCGCGGGTGATGCCGACGTACGCGAGCCGCCGCTCCTCTTCCAGCCGCCCGCTTTCCTCGAGCGAGCGGCC
>DASTWT010000278.1:0-2363 GCA_035765815.1 Luteimonas sp.
AGCGCGTGCACCTGCTTGTGGTCGAAGGCCGGGATGTTGATGCGGCGCACGTCGCCGTCCACCCGGATCATGGGCGGCAGGCCCGCCGACAGGTGCAGGTCGGAGGCCTTGTTCTTGACCGAGAATGCCAGCAGCTCGGCGATGTCCATCGTTCCGGTTCCCCCCACGCATGCGCCTTGGCAGTATAGGCACAATGCAAACGCCCCCGCACAGCGCCCTGGCCACCGTCCTGCAGTCGCTCGACAACGCAGCGCGGGCGTCGCAGCGGCCACCGCCGCGGCTGGTCGCGGTGGCCAAGCGCCAACCTGTGACCGCCGTCGCAGAACTCGTCGCCGCCTGGCGCGCCGAGCGCCCCGGGGAGCGCCCGGCGATCGGCGAGAACTACGTGCAGGAGGCGCGGGACAAGGCAGTCGCGCTGGCCGGCATGGTCCCGCCGGGCACCGACATGGAATGGCACCTGGTCGGCCACCTCCAGACCAACAAGGCCGCCGTCGCCGCGGCCCTCTTCGACTGGGTGCAGTCGGTGGACAGCGCGCGGCTCGCCCGGGCGCTGGACGCCGCGCGCGATCCGGCCGGGCCGCCGTTGTCGGTGCTGCTGCAGGTGAACGTCGACGCCGAGCCGGGCAAGCACGGCTGCGCGCCGGATGAAGTGCCCGCGCTCGCCGCGGCCGTCGCGGCGCTGCCGCGCCTGTCGCTGCGCGGGCTGATGGCGATCCCGGCGCCGTTTCCCGACCCCGCGCGTCGCCGCGAAAGCTTCCGCCGCATGCGCGCGCTGTTCGACGCGCTGCGCGCCGCCCACCCTTCCGTCGACACGCTGTCGATGGGCATGAGCGACGACGCCGCGCTCGCCATCGCCGAAGGTGCGACGATGGTGCGCATCGGCACCGCGCTGTTCGGCGCGCGCCCCACGCCTGGAGATCCACCATGACCGACTCGCCCATCGCCTTCGTCGGCGGCGGCAACATGGCCCGCAGCCTCATCGGCGGGCTCGTCGCGCGCGGAACGCCGGGCGCGTCCATCCGTGTCGCCGAGCCGGTCGATACGCTGCGCGACGCGCTGGCCCGCGACTTCGGTGCCGCGGTGTTCGCCGACGGCGCCGACGCCGTCGCGGGCGGCGCCCGCACGTGGGTGCTCGCGGTGAAGCCGCAGGTGATGCGCGCGGTGTGCGAAGCGCTCGCCCCGCAGGCACAGGCGACGCGCCCGCTGGTCGTCTCCATCGCCGCCGGCATCACCGCCGCGCAGCTCGAACGCTGGCTCGGCGGCGGCGTGGCCGTCGTGCGCTGCATGCCGAACACGCCCGCCCTGCTCGGCGTCGGCGTGACCGGCCTGTTCGCGAATGCGAACGTCGACGCTGCGGGCCGGAACGCGGCGCAGGCGTTGCTCGCCTCGGCAGGCGAAACCGTGTGGATCGGCGACGAGGCGCTGATGGACGCCGTCACCGCCGTCTCGGGCAGCGGCCCCGCCTACGTGTTCCTGCTCGCCGAAGCGATGCAGTCGGCGGCGCTGGCCGAAGGCCTGCCGCCGGACGCCGCGCGCGCGCTCGTGCTGCAGACCGTCCTCGGCGCGGCGCGCATGCTCACCGAGGGCGACGTCGATGCGGCCGAGCTGCGGCGTCGCGTGACCTCGCCGAACGGCACGACCCAGGCGGCGGTCGAGGCCTTCGAGGCCGGCGGCTTCCGCGAGCTCGTCGCGCGCGCCATCCGTGCCGCCACCCTCCGCGGCCGCGAGCTCTCCGCCGCCAACGACTGATTCTCGCCCGGAGCTCGCTTCGGGCTGGGCTCCGCAAGCGTGCGGACAGGTCCGGGGGACGCCGCCAGTACGTCCATGCAGGCTCCGTGGCGGCATCCATGCCGCCAAGGCCCCCGGACCTGCCCGCACGCTTCCGTCGCCTCGCACGCCGCGATTCCCGTTTTTTTCATCGAGCAAAAGCGGGAGCTTCGCTTCGGCCGGTGTCCGGAGGCGCGGGCCACGCATCGCGCTGTCGTCGCGGATGCGAGGGTTCGGGCCGGGGATCTCGAAAACAGGGATGTTTTCGAGAAGCCTCCATGGATGGATCCACGGCGTGCCCCGGCCCGAACCCTCGCATCCGCGGCGACCCCCACGAAGGCCGAGACGTCTTCGCGGAGCCTGCCCCGAAGCGAAAGCCCCGCGCGTCTGGACACGGATGGAACGGTGTGTGCGGCAGGATGGGCTTGGGATTGGCCGCCCGCAGCGCCATCCTGACGCCAGCCACACCAGGAGTCCGCCATGGACCGCACCACCGACACCCGCCCCGAAGCCGCCCGCGTCATCCGCAGCCTGCGCGGCATGCCCGCCTCCGACGGCGCCGGGGTCAAGCTCACCCGCGTGATCGGCAATCCGGA
>DASTWT010000279.1:0-4219 GCA_035765815.1 Luteimonas sp.
GGCATCGTCGCCGCGGTGAAGCAGGCGCTGGAGCAGACGCCGCCGGAACTGTGCGCCGACGTCGCCGAGCGCGGCATCGTGCTCACCGGCGGCGGCGCGCTGCTGCGCGACCTCGACCGCCTGCTCAGCGACGAGACCGGCCTGCACGTGCAGGTCGCCGACGACCCGCTGACCTGCGTGGCCCGCGGCGGCGGCCGCGCGCTCGAACTGGTGGACATGCACGGCAACGAGTTCTTCGCGCCGGAGTGAGGCGGTAGCGCCCGCCGCCGATGCCCGCCTACACGAGCCCGCATGCTTCCCGTTCCGGCGACGTCGCCGGAACATTGAAGCTGTTGGCCTGGATCGCGCTGGCCATCGCCCTGATCGTGCTCGACCACCGCGGCGGCTGGCTCGCGCAGGTGCGCCAGCGCGCGACCGCGGCGGTGCAGCCGCTGTGGTGGCTGGCGGGCATGCCGGCGCGCATCGGCGACACGCTGAGCGAGAGCGCCGCGACCCGCAACCGCCTGGCCGAGGAGAACCGCGTGCTGCGCAACGCGCTGCTGGTGAGCGGCGCGCGCGTCGCGCGGCTGCAGGCGGCGTCCGCGGAGAACGCGCACCTGCGCGAGCTGCTCGGCGCCGCCGGCCGCGGCGGCGGCCTCGACGTGCAGTTGGCGCCGGTGCTCGACATCGACCTCGACCCGACCCGGCAACGCCTGCTGCTCGACGCCGGCGCGCGCGACGGCGTCGCCGTCGGCCAGAGCGTGATCGACGCCGGCGGCCTCGTCGGCCAGATCATCAGCGTGCAGGCGGGCACCGCGACGGTGCTGCTGATCACCGATCCCGACCACGCGGTGCCGGTGATGGTCGCGCGCAGCGGCGTGCGCCTGCTCGCGTACGGCACCGGCAGCAGCGACCGGCTCGCGCTCGCGAACGTGCCGCTGTCGGCCGACGTGCGCGTCGGCGACGCGGTGCTGTCGTCGGGCCTGGGTGGGCGTTTCCCCGCCGGCTTCCCGGTGGGGACGATCGTCGCGCTGCATCCCGACGACAGCCATGCCTTCCTCGTCGGCGACGTGCGCCCGGCCGCGCGCCTGGATCGCGGCCGCGACGTGCTGCTGCTGAAGGAGCACCCGCGCGCCGCCGCGCAGCCCGCGGAGCCCGCGCGATGAGCCGCCACGCGCCCGGCTGGCTGATGCCGGTGAGCGCGCTCGCCGCGCTGCTGCTCGGCCTCTTGCCGCTGCCCGCGTGGATGCAGCCGTACCGCCCGTACTGGCTCGCGCTGGTCGTCGTGTACTGGCTGATCGAGTCGCCGGACCGCTTCGGCCTGGGCTTCGCGTTCCTCGCCGGCGTGCTCGCCGACCTCTGCTTCGGCACCGTGCTCGGCGAGCAGGCGCTGCGGCTCACGGTGATGGCGTTCATCGTCCAGCGCTTCCGCGCGCAGCTGCGCTTCTTCCCGCTGTCGCAGCAGGCGCTGGCGATCGCCGGCCTGCTGCTCAACGACCGCTTCGTGGTGATGGTGCTGCACCTGGCGCTCGGCGAACCGCAGCCGCCGCTCGCGGCCTGGTGGTCGCCGCTCGCCGGCATGCTGCTGTGGGGCCCGGTGTTCCTGCTGCTCGACCGGCTGCGCCTCGGCCATCGGGGCTAGGCCATGGCCCCGCGTCGCCGCCAGCTCAAGTCGCAGGCCGCCGAAGCCGCGCAGTTCCGCGCCCGCGCGGCGATCGGCTTCGCCGCGGTGCTGCTCGCGCTCGGCGGGCTCGGCGCCTGGTACTTCAAGCTGCAGGTCGTCGACCACGCGCAGTACGCCACGCAGTCCGAAGCCAACCGCGTCAAGCTGCGGCCGGTGCTGCCGGGCCGCGGCCTGATCCTCGACCGCAAGGGCCGCGTGCTCGCCGACAACGTGCCCGCTTACCGGCTCGACGTCGTGCCGCAGGACGCCGGCGAGCCCTACGCCTGGCTGCCGGCGCTGCGCCGGATCGTCGCGATCTCCGACGAGGACGTGAAGCACCTGCAGGACGAGCTGCGCGCCGGCCACCGCTTCAAGCCGGTGACGCTGAAGCCGCGCGTCGAACCGGAGGAAGCCGCGCGCTTCGCCGTCGACCGCTGGCGCTATCCCGGCGTCGAGCTCGTGCCCTACCTCAACCGGCGCTATCCCTACGGCGCACTGTTCGCGCACGTGATCGGCTACGTCGGCCGCGTCGACGAGGACGACCAGAAGCAGCTCGGCGAAGCCGACAGCGCGCTCACCCACATCGGCAAGACCGGGCTCGAGCGCTACTACGACGTGATCCTGCGCGGCAAGGTCGGCTACGAGCAGGTCGAGACCAACGTCGAAGGCCGCGCGCTCGGCACCGTCGGCCGCGTGCCGGCGACGCCGGGCGCGGACCTGCGCCTGTCGATCGACCTCGACCTGCAGAAGGCGGCGGTCGCGGCGTTCGGCGAGTTCGACGGCTCCGCGGTTGCCGTGGATCCCCGCACCGGCGAGATCCTGGCGATGGTGAGCCTGCCGGCCTACGACCCGAACCTGTTCGTCAACGGCATTTCGCACGCCGACTACCAGGCGCTCACCTCGAATCCGTCGCGGCCGCTGTTCAACCGCAACGTTCTCGGCGGCGGGCCGCCCGGTTCGACGGTGAAGCCGTTCATCGGCCTGGCCGGCCTCGACAGCGGCTTGCGCACGCCGGACGACCGCGTGCTGTCGACCGGCGAATTCCACATCCCCGGCCAGCGCCGCGGCTACCGCGACGCGCACGCCGGCGGCAGCGGCTGGACCGACCTGCGCAAGTCGATCGCGCAATCGGTGAACACCTACTACTACAAGCTCGCGCTCGACATGGGGATCAAGCGCTTCGACGAGTGGATGCGACGCTACGGCTTCGGCCAGCCCACGGGCATCGACCTGATGGGCGAGAACACCGGCATCGTGCCGTCGCCGGAGTGGAAGGCGAAGCACAGCCGCGAGCCGTGGTACGTCGGCGAGACCGTGATCGCGGGCATCGGCCAGGGGTACTGGAAGGCGACGATCCTGCAGCTCGCGCGCGCCACCGCCGCGCTTGCGGACGACGGCATGCTGCGCAGGCTGCACCTGGTGCGCGACCGCCGCGACGGCTACCGCGCGCCCTGGCTGCCGATGCCCGAGCCGCCGCCGGTGCGCATCAGCGACAACCCGGCGCACCTCCAGGCGGTGCGGGAGGGCATGGAAGGCACGATGCAGCCGGGCGGCACCGCGTACTCGGTCGGCCGCGGCTCGCCCTACCTCATCGCGGCGAAGACCGGTACCGCGCAGAAGGTCAGCCGGCGCGGCAACGTGAGCGTCGACCCGCACGCGCTGCCGCTGTCGCTGCGCCACCAGGCGTGGTTCATCGCCTATGCGCCGGCGGAGCACCCGACCATCGCGGTCGCGGTGATGGTGGAGCACGGCGGCTTCGGCGCGAGCACCGCCGGCCCGATCGCGCGCAAGATCATGGACGCCTGGATCCTGGGCAAGCAGCCGGAGCCGGAAACCGTCGAGACCGCAGCGGCGCAGGCCGCCGCGGCCGCCGCCGACGGCGCGACGGACGACTCGGCCGAGCCCGCCGACGCGCCGCCGGCCCCGGGCGTGGAGACGCACCCTTGAACGCGATCCTGCACTGGCTGTTCGACGTCGTCGCGCGCCTGGCGCGCACCCTCGACCTGTGGCTGTGCGGCGCGCTCGCGGCGCTGATGGCGATCGCGCTCGCGGTGCTGTACAGCGCCGGCGGCGAATCGCTGCCGCTGGTGGTCGCGCAGGGCGCGCGCTTCGCCGTCGGCCTGGCCGCGCTGTGGCTGCTGTCGCGCGTCCCGCCGCACAAGCTGCGCAACGCCACCCCCATCGCCTATGCGCTCACCCTGCTGCCGCTGCTGCTGGTGCTGGCGATCGGCACCGGCAAGCACGGCCGCCACTGGATCGACCTGAAGCTGTTCTACTTCCAGCCGGCGGAACTGCTGAAGCTGACGCTGCCGATGATGGCGGCGTGGTACCTCAACGGCGAGCGCCTGCCGCCGCGCTTCGGCGTGGTGCTCATCGCCGCGGCGATCATCGGCATCCCGACCAGCCTGATCCTGCTGCAGCCCGACTTCGGCACCGCGATGCTGGTCGGCATCAGCGGCGCGTTCGTGCTCTACCTCGCCGGCCTGTCGTGGTGGTGGTTCGCCGCCGCGTTCGGCGGCGTCGCCGCGGCCGCGCCGGTGGCCTGGTTCTGGATGCTGCGGCCGTACCAGAAGGACC
>DASTWT010000280.1:0-2778 GCA_035765815.1 Luteimonas sp.
CAGCACCGGCGTGGTGTTGGACGCGCGCACCAGGCCCCATCCGTCCGGCCAGTCCACGCGCAGGCCGTCGATGGTCGAGGCGCGGGCGCCGTCGAACATCGCCGATTCGCGGAAGCGCTCCACGAACGCGTGCGGATCGCCGCCGGGCGCGTCGACCTTGATCTCCGGCGTCGACACGCCATCGGGCAGGGCGTCGAGTTGTGCGCTCGGGGTCTCGCCGCTTGCGGCGAGGATCTCGAGCAGGCGCGCCGCCGAATAGATGCCGTCGTCGAAGCCGTACCAGCGCTCGGCGAAGAAGAAATGGCCGCTCATCTCGCCCGCCAGCTCCGCCTCGACCTCGCGCATCTTCGCCTTGATCAGCGAATGGCCGGTCTTCCACATCAGCGGGCTGCCGCCGTGGCGCAGGATGTGGCCCTGCAGGCGCCCGCTGCACTTCACGTCGTACACCACCACCGCGCCCGGATTGCGGTCGAGCACGTCGGCCGCGAACAGCATCAGCAGCCGGTCCGGGAACACGACGTGGCCGTCGCGCGTGACCACGCCGAGGCGGTCGCCGTCGCCGTCGAAGGCGATGCCGAGTTCCGCGTCGCCGGCCTGCACCTTCCTGACCAGGTCCTCGAGGTTGTGCGGCTCGCTCGGGTCCGGATGGTGGTTCGGGAACGTGCCGTCGATGTCGCAGTACAGCGGTTCGACCTTCGCGCCGATCGCCTCGAGCACGCGCGGGCCGAGCTCGCCGGCGACGCCGTTGCCCGCGTCGACGACCACCTTCATCGGCCGTTCGAGCTGCACGTCGGAAGCGATGCGGTTGACGTAGTCGCCGCCGATGTCGCGCTGGACGAGGTTGCCCAGCGCCTCGGCCGCGTGCAGGCGGTTGCCGGCGATGCGCTCGTACAGCGCGGTGATCGCGTCGCCCGACAGCGTGGTGCCGCCGACCATGATCTTGAAGCCGTTGTAGTCCGGCGGGTTGTGGCTGCCGGTGACGGCGATGCCGCAGCCGGTGTGCAGGTGGTAGGTGCCGAAGTACACGACGGGCGTGGGCACCATGCCGATGTCGATGACGTTGCGGCCGGCCTTGCGCAGGCCGGCGACCAGGCCGGCCACGAGGTCGGGACCGGACAGGCGGCCGTCGCGGCCCACCACGATGTCGGTCGCGCCCTGCTCGTGCATGAGCGAGCCGACGGCACGGCCGATCGCTTCGGCGACGCCGGCGTCCAGCGTCTTGCCGACGACGCCGCGGATGTCGTAGGCGCGGAAGATGCCGGGATCCACCGGCAGCGGCCCCGTGCCCGCCGCCGCGGCACCGGCGTCGGCGGCAGCCGCGGGGGCGGGAACGGCGGGCGTGGCGCCGGCCGCGCCCGGCGCAGCCGCGGCGCCGGGCACCGGCGTTTCGTCCGGCAGCCCGCGCGCGAGCGCTTCGGCCAGCGTCGGCGCATCCGCTTCGGGATGCGCGACGGCGCCGTCGCGGCCGAAACCGCGCCGCAGCAGCAGGAACGCGCCCGCGGCGAGCAACAGCAGCACGCCCGCGGCCACGAACGAAGGAATCGCGCCGAGGCCGAACGCGCCGCTGGTTTCGTCGGGCTCGCCCGCGGCGACGCGCAGGCCGCTGTTCTTCACCGGCACCGCGAGGACTTCGGCCGCGTCGGTCAGGCCGACGTCGCCGCGCTGGGCGATGGTGTAGCCGCCCTGGCGCAGCGCGAGGTAGGTGTCGCCGGCGACCGTGGCGTTCTCGAGCGTCGCGGTGGCGACGCCCAGCGGCAGGCGCGCCTGCACGATGCCCACCAGCCGGCCCTGCGCGCGCGCGGGCGCGGCGACGACCAGCCGCACCTTGTCCTCGCGGATGATCCGCGACACCGGCGCGTCGGCCGAGAGCGCGGCTTCCGCCGCGTCGAGCTTGCCGAAGCCGGACTTCGGCAGGCCGGCGTAGGCGGCGTCGAGGTCGGGCGGCAGGAGCTCCAGTCGCTCCAGCCGCGGCCACTCCGAACGCATCGTCGCGGCGGCGGCGTCCAGTTCGCCGGCCGCGAGCGCGGCCTGCACCGCCGGCAACGCGAGCCGGTCGCGGAGCCGCGCCTGCTGCTGCGCCAGCGCGCGCTCGGTCCCGCGCGCGACGAGGTCGCGGGTCTGCTGCAGCGCCTGCCCGCGCTGCGCGTCGCGCATCTGCTGCCAGCCCGTCCAGGCGAGCCACGCGGCGATCGCCGCGAGCGCGATGGCGGCGACCGGGACCAGGGGCCGGAGGTGCGCGGCCGTCAGTTGCAGTTTCTTCTCGCTCATGGCGTCTCCCCGCCTCGACTAGCGCACGCCGGTGTGGCCGAAGCCGCCGGCGCCGCGCGCGCTTTCCTCGAAAGTATCCACCACCTCGAGCGCGGCGCGCACGATCGGCAGCACCAGCAGCTGGGCGATGCGGTCCCCGGGCTCGATGGTGAAGGGCGCCGCGCCGCGGTTCCAGGCGCTGATCAGCAGCGGGCCCTGGTAGTCGGCGTCGATCAGCCCGGTGCCGTTGCCCATCACGATCCCGTGGCGGTGGCCGAGCCCGGAGCGCGGCAGCACCAGCGCGCAGAGCGCCGGATCGGCGAGGTGGATCGCCAGCCCCGACGGCACCAGCGCCGCGTCGCCGGGCGCGAGCACCAGCGGCGCGTCGAGCGCGGCGCGCAGGTCGAGCGCGGCGCTGGCGTCGGTGGCGTACGCCGGCAGCGGCCATTCGGCGCCCCAGCGCGGGTCGAGCACTTTCACTTGCAGCGTGCGTTGCATCAGGCGAGGCGCTCCGCGATGAGCTGGACGAGG
>DASTWT010000281.1:0-2368 GCA_035765815.1 Luteimonas sp.
TTCCTGATGTCGCCGGCGGCGCGCAACATCACCGGCCACACCATCGACGTGGACGGCGGCTGGACGGTGCAGTAGGCACATTGCAGGAAGCGGGGGAACGCATGTCGCACGGGGACAACGGGCACGAGGACGGCGGCGGCCTGCCGAAGCACACGACGCCCACCTGGGAGGTCGAGCTGCTGATCTCCGGCGTCGCGGTATTCGCGATGCTGCAGCTGCCGGGTTGGCTGGACGACAACATGTTCGCGCTCTACCCGCGGCTGGATGCGGCATGGGCCGAACTGTTGAAGCTGCTCTACATCTATGCGCGCAGCGCGGCGATGATCCTGGGGGCGACGTTCGTCATCCACCTCCTGCTGCGCGCACGCTGGATCGCGCTGGTGGGCATGCATTCCGTCTATCCGGACGGCATTCGCTGGGACCGCCTGAGGATCGGTCCGCTGCAGCGCCGGATCGAGGACGCGCTCGACCGGGGCGCCGACGCGGCGATCGATGCGGCAGACAACGGAGCGACGACGATCTTCTCCATCGGCGTGATGATGGCGATCATGATCGCGATCGTCGCCGCGTTGCTGCTGGTGGTGGTCGGGTCCCTCACCTGGGCGGGCCAGGCGTTCGGCTTGTCCTTCGACCCCTATCTCGTCCTGTTCGTCCTGATGGCGCTGTTCGTCGGGACGTTCGGCCTGCTCAACCTGCTCGATCGCTCCCGGGGCCCTCGCCTGCGCGCCGGCAGCGCCGCGGAGCGCTGGATTTCGACGGGCCTGCGCTTCTACGCACGCCTCGGCCTGGCCCGCGGGCGCAACCGGGTCATGGCGCTGCTCGCCAGCCACGTCGGCGAGCGCAAGATGACGGCGTTGACGGTGCTGCTCATGGTCGGCACGGTCACGATGGCGATCGCCTGGTACGACGGCCTGCAGGAGCACGAGTCCCTGGGCAGCTACGCGCTGTTTCCCGCCCCCGTCGACGCGCTGCCCACCATGGACGCGGCCCACTACGACGACCAGCGCAACCCTGCGCGCGACCCCGCCGTTCCCTTCGTGCAGGGCGCCGTCGTGACCGGCCCGTACCTCAGGCTCGTGGTTCCCTACACCCCGCGGCGCGATGCGCCTGCGCTCCGGCGCCATTGCGCGGCAATCCGCGACGCGGCCACCGATCCGGCCCCGGCCCCGGCGGCCCTCTTCCAGTGCCTGCAGCGTCTGCACGCCGTGTCGCTCGACGGCACGTCGCTGGCCGGCCTCCAGTACGTGGTCGGCAGCGATCCCCGGACCGACCGGCCCGCACTCGTGGCGATGATCGACGTGCGTGGCCTCGCGTCCGGGCGCCACGAGCTGCGCGTCCTGCAGCCCCCGGCGCGCGATCGCGTGGCGAAGGGCAAGGCGGATGCGCCAGCCGCCGACACGGTCGTCAGGATCCCGTTCTGGCGCTGAGCGTGAGCCCGGCGCCGCGCAAGATCATCCACGTCGACATGGACGCGTTCTACGCGTCCGTCGAGCAGCGCGACGACCCCGCGCTGCGCGGCCGGCCCGTCGTGGTGGCGTGGCGCGGCAACCGTTCGGTCGTGTGCGCAGCGAGCTACGAGGCGCGGAAATTCGGCGTGCGCTCGGCGATGCCCGCGGTGCGCGCCGAGCGCCTGTGCCCGCAGGCGGTGTTCGTGCCGCCCGACTTCACCCGCTACAAGGCGGTCTCGCGGCAGGTGCGCGGGATCTTCGAGCGTTACACCACGGTAGTGGAGCCGCTGTCGCTGGACGAGGCCTACCTCGACGTCACCGCGAACGCGGGCGGGCTGCCGTCGGCGACCGCGACCGCCGAGGCGATCCGCGCCGCGATCCGCGAGGAAACGTCGCTCACCGCCTCCGCCGGCGTGGCACCGAACAAGTTCGTCGCCAAGATCGCCTCGGACTTCCGCAAGCCCGACGGCCTGTTCGTGGTGAAGCCGGCGCAGGTGGAGGCCTTCCTTGCGCCGCTGCCGGTCGGCCGCCTGCCCGGCGTCGGCAAGGTCATGGAACGCAAGCTGGCGGAACTCGGCCTGCACGTCGTCGCCGACCTGCGGCCGTTCCCGGCCGAGGTGCTCGAGCAGCGCTTCGGGCGCTGGGGACGGCGCCTGCACGAGCTCGCGTTCGGCATCGACGAGCGCGCGGTGGTCGCCGAGCGCCCGACGCTGCAGGTCTCGGCCGAGGACACCTTCGAGCACGACCTCACCCTCGACGAACTGGAGCCGCACATCCGCCGCCTCGCCGGGAAAACCTGGGCCGCGCACCAGCGCGAGGCACGGGACGGCCGCATCGCGCGCACCGTGGTGCTGAAACTGAAGACTGCCGACTTCCACACCCTCACCCGCAGCCTCACGCCCACGCAGCGGCCGCAATCC
>DASTWT010000282.1:0-6892 GCA_035765815.1 Luteimonas sp.
CGCGCCGGCACGCGCGACCGGTGATGTGGCCGACGATGCCAGCGCGTCCCGCCGTCCGATCGCGGGGTTAGGGCACCGCGGCCTTTCCCTGCTGGATGAGCGCGCGCTGCGGGGGCGAGTCAGGCAGCCAGTCGCGCGGTGGCGGCCAACGATGCTGCTCATCTGCGATCCGGCGCCAGGCCTCGAATTCGTCGGATGGCAGCTGCACGTCCGCCAGCACGTTTTTCTCGCGCGTTCCGAGGGCGAAGGCGTCCAGGTAGAGCAACTGGCGATAGCGCTCGCGATACGCCAGGCCGCTCTTGCCGTCGCCCAGCAGCGGGATGAGCAGCGGCAGCGCGATTTCGCGTTCCCGGAACGTCGTGCCCCCGGCCACCATGGCGAGCACGGCGACGCAGCTGGCGCGGCGCGACGCCCGCACGGGGATGAAATCGGAGCGGCACCCTCCGAGCCCGGCGCCAGGATCCAGGGTGTTGAGCGCCTTCTCGAGAAGTCCCGCCGTCTCGTCCGCGAGATCCTCCGCCGTCGGGAGATGCCCGAGCCTGGCGGCGCGGCGCTCGATGCCCCGCATCGACATGCAATGCAACGGCGTCGGCGCCGCTGCGAACAGCGGCTGGAGCGCACGGTACATCGCGCCTGCGGGAGGCGCGTAGCGCCGCGATGCCGCGGCGTGCGCCAGGTATGCGTCGTAGCGCTCGTACTGGTTCCGGCGCCATGCGCCCTCCATCGCCAGCAACCACGCGGCGGCATTCGCGGGGTCGAGGTCGACCAGGTGACGCTCCGCCGCCTCCTCGTCGCAGCCGTACCCGGCGGCGCAGTTGCGCGCCGCCTGCCAGGCGATGTCCAGGCTGCCGGGCCACCGGCGGCGGGCCGCCTGCCAGGCAGCCTGGACGTGCGACGTCGCCCGGCGCTCCGCATCCGGATCGCGGCCGTCGCCGCCGAGGTAGATCTGCGACAGCAGGGCGTGGGCGAAGGCGTCCTCCGCCGAGTGCGCAGGGTCCATCGCCGCGATGAGGCGATTGGCGCGGCGCATTTCGCCGCCGACGCAGTCGGCCGGAACGTCGCGCTTCGCCATCCCTGCGCGATCGCGAAGTGGCGCGGCCGTCGCCTGCGGCGCCACGTTCCCGCCGGCGCCTTGCCCTTGGCCACCGCCGGCGCCGTCCCCGGCCACGGGTGCCGCCTGCGCCGCGCCCGCATGCGTGCGGGCCGGTCGCGAACCCGCGCCCAGGCGCCATGCGGCGAGCCCGCACGCCAAGAGCACGAGGGCAAGGACGATCGCCGCGCGTCGCGCGTCGCGTGCCGTCATGTGGAGCACCTCGAATGGATGGCGGCCGTCCGCTGGACGCTATTGCGGCAACGTGCCGCGCGTGAGGAGCGCGCGGAGGCGAGGCGAACCGGGAAGCCAGTCGGGCGGCGGCGGCCAGCGGTACCGGGCGATCGCCCTGCGTCGCATCGTCTCGATCTCGCCCGCCGACAGCATGCTCGCCGGATCGCCCGCCATCAGCCCCGGTGGCTGCACGAGGAACAGGTACAGCAGCTGGCGGTAACGCTCGCGGGCGGCGAGCCCCTGCGGGCTGTCGCCCTCGAGCTGGATCAGCAGCGGCAAGCCGAAGCTCTGTTCGGCCAGCATGTCGCCGCCGGCCAGGGTCGACACCGTCGCGATGCAGTCGGCGCGCCGCCGCTGGGTGAGGTGGCCGACCTCGCTTTCGCGGCAACCCAGGAACGAGGCACCGGAGATCACCGTGTTGCTGGCCATCTCGAACGACCAAGCCTCGATCTCCGCCCAGTCCGATGCGGTCGGCGGATGCCCGAACAGCTTGGCGGCCTCGGCGGTGTCGTCGGCGCGAAGGCAGCCTTCGCGCGTCGGCGCTGCCGCGAGCAACGGTTGCAGCGCCAGGAACACGGCGCCGACGCGCGGGTCGCTGCCGCGCGCGGCGGCGGCATGCGCGAGCGCGGCGTCGTAGGCGGTGCCGTCGCCCCTGGCCCAGGCCTTGCGCATCGCCAGCCACCACACGGATGCGTTGTCCGGGTCGAGCTGCAGCAGGTGGTCGAGCGCCTCGCCTTCGTCGCAGCCGAACTTCGCCTGGCAGTCGTTGGCGGCGCGCCAGGCGATGTCCAGGTCGTTCGGCCAGCGCCGCCGCGCCGCCTGCCATTCGGCTTCGAGGCGGACTTCCTCGCGGCGCTGCGCATCCTCGTCGCGGAGGGAAGTTCCCATCGCTCCGCCAAGCAAGGCGTGCGCGAAGGCTTCCTGGGCAATGCGCGACGGATCGAGCTGGTCGCGGATGCTGCGCAGGCGCACGCGCCTTTCGGCCAGGCATGCAACGTCGTCGCCCGCCGTCGCGTTCGCCCGCGCGGCAGGCGCGGCGGGCGCGGGAGCCTCCGCGTCCCAGCCGGGATCGTCCGTCGCGCGCGTCGCGCCGCGCGCGGATGCCGGCGCCGCGGCGACCGCGGACGCGTGCGCAGTTCCGGCCGCATGGCGCGGCCACAGCCACCAGCCCAGCAGCAGCGCGCATGCCGCCAGCGCGACGAGGGCGGGCGTGCGGCGCATTCCTTGTGCCGTCATTGCGGAGTCCTTCCCTGTTCCCGGTTATTCGATGGCGACCGCGGCCAGCACCATGAGCCACATCACGCAGGCGTAGCCCAGCGCCCAGCAGAGGCTGCGCAGCGCGTGGACGTTGGCGACGTAGAGCACGCCGTGCAGCACGCGCAAGCCGACGAACGCCAGCGCGAGCTGCGCGATGCGGCCATCGTCGACGCCCGCGAACTGCGCCATCAGCACCGCCGCGGCGAACGGGGCGAAGGCCTCGAACGCGTTGTACTGCGCGTTGTTCGCGCGGCGCGCGCGCCCTTCCTCCAGGCGCGACATGCCCAGGCGCGGGTCGTGGTTGTCGATGCGGCCCGCGAACGCGCGGGCCACGGTGTACCAGAAGTAGGGAAGGACGGCGGCGACCAGGATGCACCAGTAGGCGGTGGACACGAGCGACTCCCCGGGGCGGGCGATCCCGCGGCGACGATCCTATCGCGCCTGCGGCCACCGGTGGGCGGCCGCGGGATCGCCGGCCCGGGCGCTACTTCGCGTCGCGGCCGGCCATCGCCTTGTCGCGCAGCGCCTTGAAGGCGTTGCCTTCGTACCAGTCGGGCCACTGGTCCGAAGACGCGAGCTGCCGGCCCACGGCGTACTCGGCCTCGAGGTCCTGCATGGTGCCGTCGAGCTTCCAGGTCGCGGCGTCGTACTCGTCGCCTGGCGCGTGGTAGCGGTTGTCGCCGTAGTCCTTCGCCGCCGCTTCGCCCGCCGCAGTGCCGCCGTCGACCAGGTCGTCGCCGGCGTCCATGTACAACGCGGGCACGCCGGCCTTGGCGAAGCTGAAATGGTCGGAGCGGAAGTAGCCGCCGGCTTCCGGATGCGATTCGGAATGCATCGTGCGGCCCTGCTTGTCCAGGATGGGCTTGAGGATGTCCTCGAGCTGCGAGCTGCCCATGCCGACCACGGTGACGTCGCGGGTGCGGCCGCTCACGCCCATCGCGTCGATGTTGACGACGGCGACGGTGTGGTCTAGCGGGATCGCGGGGTGCGCGGCGTAGTACGCGGAGCCGAGCAGGCCGGATTCCTCCAGCGTCACGGCGACGAACAGCACCGAGCGTTCCGGCTTCGGCGATTGGTGCGCGAACGCGTCGGCGATCTCGAGGATGCCGGCCACGCCGGTCGCGTTGTCGACGGCGCCGTTGTAGATGACGTCGGCGGTGCCCTGCGCGTTCTGCTCGTCGTCGTGCTTGCCGAGGTGGTCCCAGTGCGCCATGTACACGATGGCCTCGTCCGGATGCGTGGTGCCCGGCAGCAGCCCGACCACGTTGCGCGAGGACTTCTCGGCGATCGCGCTCTTCAGGTCGAGCGAGAGCTTCGCCTTCATCGGCACCGCCTTGAAGCCACGCTTGTTGGCGGCGGCGCGCAGCGCGTCGAGGTCGAGGCCCGCGTCGGCGAACAGCGCCTTCGCCTGCTCGCCGGTGATCCAGCCCTGCGCGGGCAGGCGCGGCGCCGGATCGGCGGAGGCGGGCAGGTCGTACTGCACGCCCGACCAGGAATTCTTCACCACGTCCCAGCCGTACGACGCGCCGGCGGTGTCGTGGACGATCAGCGCGGCGGCGGCGCCCTGGCGCGCGGCTTCCTCGAACTTGTACGTCCAGCGCCCGTAGTAGGTCATGCGCTTGCCGTCGAACAGCGAGGCGTCGTTCGCGTGGAAGCCGGGGTCGTTGACCAGCATCACGACGGTCTTGCCCTTCACGTCGATGCCGGCGTAGTCGTTCCAGTCGCGCTCGGGCGCGTCCACGCCGTAGCCGACGAACACCAGGTCGCTGCCGTCGATCTTCACTTCCGGCTGGCCGGTGCGCGTGCCGATCACCATGTCGTCGCCGGCCTTCAGCACGTGCGGCTTGCCGGCGACGTCGATGGTGAGCGTGGTGCCGGGCGCGGCGGTGGTCTCGACCATCGGCACGGTCTGGAACCAGTCGCCGTGGTTGCCGGGCTGCAGCCCGATCCGCTGCATCTGCGCCTGGATGTAGGCGACCGACTTGTCCTCGCCGGGCGTTCCGGGGCCGCGGCCCTCGAACGCGTCGGAGCTGAGGGTCCTGACGTGTTCGGCGAAGTCGCCGGCGTCGATCCCGGGCTGGAACGCGTGCGCGGCCGTGGCGGCGGGTCTTGCCGGTGCGTGCGCTGCCGCATCGGTGGCGGGCGTGTCGCGGTGGCAGGCGCTGACCGCGGAGGCGCAAGTGAAGGCAGCGGCGGCGAAGAGGACGAGACGGCGATGCATCGGCGTTTCCCGTTGGCGGAAACCCCGATGCTACTAAATGGGGACGGAGGCAGTTAATTTGGGGACAGGGCGCCCTGTCCCCAAATTAACTGCCTCCGTCCCGGTTTTTCACTCTTCCGGCGGGGTCGCGGTCGAGTAGCGCTGCGCGGTGGCGCCGGTGACCTGGCCGATGCGGGCGCTGCTGTGGACGTAGAGGACCACGTCGCGGTCGAACACCAGCGGGCCGTCGACGACGGCGTTGGGGCCGATCACGATGCGCGGCGGGTCGCGGTGGCGCATGCTCCAGTTGAAGCCGTGGTTGTTCGGCTTCTCGACGTGGATGCGGCCCTTCACGTGCGAATCGGCCCCGACGGTGATGTCGCCCATGACCGTCTCGATGTCGCCGCCGACCTCGGTGCCGACCACGCCGATGCCGCCGTTGACGTTGGTCAGGCCGTCGCGGACCACGCTTCCACGATCGAAGAACAGGCCGCCGTTGACGCTCTCGACGCTGCCCGAGACCTTCGCCTTCTTGCCGAACTTGATCGCGCCGTTGACCGTATCGAGGCTGCGCGTGGTCACGTTGTCGCCGCCCTCGATGGTGCCGTTGACGGTGGACGCCTCGTCGACGGTCGCGCCGTCCTCGAGGCGGATGCTGCCGTTGACCGTCTCCAAGTCGCCGTAGCGCTGGCCGGATTCGGCGGTGATGCTGCCGTTGACCTTGTCGATGTCCTGCTGCGCGAACGCCGGGCTGGCGCCGGCGCACAGGACCGTGGCCAGCACCAGGGCGAGCATGGCGCGGCGGTTTTGGGTGCGGGTGCTGGAACCGGTGCGGGTCATCGGAAGGCTTCCATTTGGACTGGGGATGTACAGCCATGGATGCGGCCAGGGCGCGAACGGTTTAACCGGGGCCGACCGCCGCCCGCGCGCCGGCCTGCCTCTCACGGCCCCGCCCGCTAGAATCGGAGCGCCCCCCCGCCGGACCCGTCGCCTTGCCCAGCACCGCCGCCCCCCGCCCGAAACCCGTGGTCCTGATGATCCTGGACGGCTGGGGGCACCGCGACGATCCGGCCGACAACGCCCTCGCCCAGGCCGACCTGCCGAACTGGCGGGGCCTGCTGGCCGCCTGCCCGCACACCCTCATCCATACCGAAGGTCGCCACGTCGGCCTGCCGGACGGGCAGATGGGCAATTCCGAGGTCGGCCACATGAACCTCGGCGCCGGCCGGATCGTCTACCAGGACCTGACCCGCATCGACGCCGCGATCGAGGACGGCAGCTTCTTCGCCAACGAAGGCCTGCTGCGCGCCTGCCGCGCCGCGATCGGCGCCGGCGGCACCCTGCACGTGATGGGCCTGCTCTCGCCCGGCGGCGTGCACAGCCACGAGCGCCACGTCTTCGCGATGCTGGAACTCGCCGCGCGCGCCGGCGTGCCGCGGGTCGCGGTGCACGCCTTCCTCGACGGCCGCGACATGCCGCCGAAGTCCGCGCAGCCCAGCCTTGCCGCCCTGCAGGCGGAGTGCGCCGCGCTCGGCAACGCACGCATCGCCAGCATCGGCGGGCGCTACTACGCGATGGACCGCGACAAGCGCTGGGACCGCGTGCGCCTGGCCTGGGACGCGATCGTCGAGGCGCAGGCCGCGCACCGCGCGCCGGACGCGCTCGCCGCGCTCGAGGCGGCGTACGCGCGTGGCGAGACCGACGAATTCGTCGCGCCCACGGTGATCGACGGTGCGCAACCGATCGCCGACGGCGACGCGGTGGTGTTCATGAACTTCCGCGCCGACCGCGCGCGCCAGCTGGCCGCCGCGTTCGTCGATCCCGCGTTCGACGGCTTCCACGCGCGCCGGCCGACGCTGTCGTGCTTCATGTGCCTCACCGAATACGACGCCAGGCTGCCCGCGCCGGTCGCGTTCGCGCCCGACGACCTCGCTCACACCTTCGGCCAGGTGCTCGCCGACCACGGCCTGACCCAGCTGCGCATCGCCGAGACCGAGAAGTACGCGCACGTCACCTTCTTCTTCAGCGGCGGCCGCGAGGATCCGTTCGCCGGCGAGGAACGCATCCTGGTGCCGAGCCCGAAGGTCGCCACCTACGACCTGCAGCCCGAG
>DASTWT010000283.1:0-2457 GCA_035765815.1 Luteimonas sp.
CTCGCGCAGCAGCACGTAGCCCTTCTCGGCCTTCTTCGCCGGGACGAGCACGTAGGGTTTCTCGAAATAGCGCGGGTCGATCGAGCCGGCCTCGACGAAGGCCTCGACGTCGATCGCGTCATGGCTCTCGGGCGCGGCGGACGCGATGTCCTCCTGCTCGAGCACCACGTAGCTGCCCTTGTCGTACTCGTAGGCCTTGACGATGTCCTTCCACGGCACCTCCTCGCCGGTCTCGGCGTTGACGCGCTCGTAGCGGATCGGCGCGTTGTCGCGCGAATCCAGCATGCGGAAGGAGATGTCGGTCTTGCGCTCCCCGGTCATCAGCGCGACCGGGATGTTGAGCAGGCCGAAGGACAGCGAGCCGGACCAGACCGGGCGGGCCATGGCCGCGCGCCGTCAGTCGTTGACCGGGGCGTTGTCGCGCAGGCAGTCGGCCTGCTGGAGCCAGGCGACCTGCCAACCGGAATGCGCGTCGTCGCGCACGTCCGTCCAGGACAGGGGCGAGCCGCCGCGCACGCGGCGCCAGTCGCCGGCGACGTGCGGTTCGACTTCGCTCCAGGGACGGCCGGGGTACAGCTCGGTGGCTTCCTCGCCGGCCGCTCGGGCGCGCACGCGCCCCTCTTCGAGGCCGCGCGCCTGGCGCAGGTGCAGGATCATGATGGCGCTCCGGGATGGCATGCCGCCATTACCGCAAGCGGCGCGTTGGAGCCGCGTGAAAGGCGGCGCCCAGGCCGCGCGCGACGGGCGTTCAGCGCGGCGCGACGTAGCCGCCGGGCACGCCGTGCGGCGAGTACACGACCTGCCAGAGCTGGATCCGGCGCGCCCTGAACGCGGCCATCGACGCGGCGAGGTAGAACCGCCACATCCGCCGGAAGCGCTCGTCGTAGCGCGGCGGCAGGCGGTCCCAGGCGGCTTCCACGTTCGCGCGCCAGGCCTGCAGCGTGAGGTCGTAGTCGGGCCCGAAGTTGTGCCAGTCCTCCATCACGAACAGGCCCTCGCTGGCCTCGGCGACCTGGCGCGCCGACGGCAGCATCGAGTTCGGGAAGATGTAGCGCGCGATCCACGGATCGGTGTGCCGGACCGAGACGTTGCTGCCGATGCAGTGGAGCAGGAACAGGTCCTCCGGCGCCCGCAGGCAGCGCCGCGCGACCTCGAAGTAGGCGCGGTAGTTCTTCGCGCCGACGTGCTCGAACATGCCGATCGAGAAGATCCGGTCGAAGCGGCTGTCGTCGGAGGCGCCGTCCAGCGCGTGATAGTCCTGGAGCCGGATCTCGACCGGCAGCCCGGCGCACAGCGCGCGCGCGAAGTCGGCCTGCTCGCGCGAGATGGTGACGCCGACGCCGGACACGCCGTAGCGCTCGGCGGCGAACTTCAGCGCCTCACCCCAGCCGCAGCCGATGTCGAGCACGCGCATGCCGGGGCGCAGGCCGAGCTTGCGGCACACGAGGTCGAGCTTGGCCGCCTGCGCGGCATCGAGGTCCGTCGCTTCGCGCCAGTAGCCGCAGCTGTACACCAGGCGCTTGCCGAGCATCGCCTCGAACAGTTCATTGCCGAGGTCGTAGTGGCGCTCGCCCACGGCCAGCGCGCGGCGGCCCGACTGCAGGTTGAGCACGAACGCGCGCAGGTCGTCGACCCAGCCGTGCAGGCCGTGCACGCGTTCGTCGACTCCGTGCGCCATCAACCGGAACAGCATTCCGTCGAGCGAGCGCACCGTCCACCAGCCGTCCATGAAGGACTCGCCCAGGCCCAGCGAGCCTTCGCGCAGCACGCGTCCGTAGAAGCGCGGGTCGTGGATCTGCGGGTCGCAGTCGCCGGGCCCGCCCGGCTGCAACCCGGCGGCCTCCATCAGCGCGACCACGCGTCCCCGCAGCGGGTGCATCAGCCTCCCTCGAACAGCGCCCGGTATTCGGGCGCGACCACCGGCAGCAGCACCGCCGCCGGCACGTCCACCGACTGTATCCCATCGGAATACGGGCCCACCTGGTACGGCGGGAACACGAAGCGCAGGCCCGACAGGCGTCCGCCGGGCCCGGCGATCGGCTCGAACTGGTCGAAGTTCGCCGCGGTCGGCGCGGTGCCTTCATCGATCATCCGCGCCCCGTTGCGCAGCCTCTCCGCGCGTTCCCCGGGTGCGGGTGCGTCGTCGTCGATGCGCGCCGACAGGCCGGCCGTGAGCGCGTCGCGCGCGTAGGCCGCCACCGTGGCCCAGCCGGCCGCGTCGGGCACCAGCCGCGCCGCGGTCAGCGCCTCGTTGCGGCGCGGGAGCCAGACGAAGCGCGCGACCAGCGGGTTGCCGTGCGCGCCGCCGGTGTAGCTGCTGCCGTCGGCCGCGACGGCGACGACGTCGGGCGTCTCCATCAGCATGCCGAAGGCGAGCGACAGGTCGTAGGGCGCCGTGGGCTTGTTGCCGCCGAGGGCGGACACCGCCTGCATCAGTTCGGTGCGGGCCGCGTCGGC
>DASTWT010000284.1:0-4196 GCA_035765815.1 Luteimonas sp.
GGGCGAGGGAGCGACGAATCATGGGGATCCTTTGCATCGGGTGCGCGCGTCCTGCGCGCGTGGGGGTTGCCAACGGTGGGTTACCAGTCGAAGCGGGGCGCCGGCTCGGCGCCGGCCAGGTAGGGAATCTCGGTTTCGAACAACGATTCGACGCGCGGCGCGTTGACGCCGTCGCCGTGGACGAGCACCGCGTCCATCGCCGGCGCGCGCCCGCGCACTGCGAACAAACGGCCGCCGGGCTTCAGCCAGCGCAGGAAGCGCTCCGGCAGCTCGGCGACGGCGCCGGTGACGCAGACGGCGTCGAAGCGGCGATCGGTGTCCCAGGCCAGCGCGTCCGCCGCCTCGAGCGCGACGTTGCCGCCGAGGCCGGCCGCGTCGAGGCGCGCACGCGCGGCGTCGACGAAGTCGGCGTGGCGCTCCAGGCTCAGCACGTCGCCGGCCAGCGCGCCGAGGCACGCCGCGAACCAGCCGCTGCCGGTGCCGATCTCCAGCACCGAATCGCCGGGGCGCAGCGCCAGCGCCTGCAGCACGCGCGCTTCGACCACCGGCTTGAGCATCACTTCGCCGTGGCCGATCGGCAGTTGCAGGTCGGCGTAGGCGAGCGCGCGGTTCGCCTCGGCCACGAACGCCTCGCGCGGCAGCGCGCCGAGCACCTCGAGCACGCGGTTGTCCAGCACGTCCCAGGGCCGGATCTGCTGCTCGACCATGGTTTCGCGGACGCGGGCGTAACTGGCTGGATCGGGGCTGCTCATCGTGTCACCGGGTGGGGAGGTCGGGTTCGGGGCGCCATGGCGCCGGACCCGCGATTCTACCCGCCCGGGGCGGGGCGGACGGCGACAGGATGACTGTGCTACCACACCATGACTGAGTGCCGGAAGTCACCGGGACTGCCGTCACCGGGACTGCGGTCGGCACGGCTGCCGCCAACGCTGCCGAACGCGTCGCGCTGGCCTCAGCGGCGGCCATAGGCGCGCAGGAACATGTCCACCGTCGCCTCGACGTGGCGTTCGGCGTCGCGCCGCGCCATGCCCTCGCAGCAGCCGAACACCATGCGCGCGTGCGGCTCACCCTTCAGCAGCGTGAAGAACTGGGCCGAGGCCCGCGGCACGTCGTCGATCTCGAGCTCGCCCATGGCGACGCGGCGGCGCAGCAGTTCGGCGAATCCGGCCTGCACGCGCTCCGGACCGGCTTCCCAGAACATCCGCGGCAGCGGCGAAGCGGCCATGCGCGGGGAGCACAGGATGCGGTGCCCGGCCAACGCCTCGGGCGCGCTGATCATCCCGAAGAAGGCGCGCGCGACCTGCAGCAGGCGCTCGCGCAGCGGCACGCCCGGCTGTGCCTCGAACAGCGCCGCCGGCAGCTGCTGCTCGCAATAGGACTTCACCACCGCGGCGAACAGCGCTTCCTTGTCGCCGAAGTGGCTGTACACGGTGAGCTTGGAGACCCCGGCGGCGGCCGCGATCTGGTCCATGCTGGCCGCGTCGAACCCCTGGGCGGTGAACAGCTTGCGGGCCGCCTCGAGGATCGCGTTGCCCTTGCCCAGGTCCTTCGGGCGGCCTGGCGTCGCCGCCGCACGGCGGGGACGGGGGGCAGGGGTGGCGGGACGGGGAGGCATGCTCCAATACTAGACTATCGGGTTTGTTATTTATACCATACCCATCAGTTCATTAATTTGCCGGCCGGCATCGGAGACACGCATGGGAAGCGGGCGCCTTGGGAGCAGCGCGGGAATGCGGGGCGCGGCGTGGCTGCCGGCGCTGGCGCTGGGATTGGCGGGGACGCTGGCGCTCGCCGGTTGCGGAGGCGGCGACGTCGCCGCGCCGCCGCCGCGCGTCGTGCTGGTGGCGCATCCGGGCACCGCCGGCGACCAGGGCGGCCTCGCCTTCGCCGGCGAAGTGCGGGCGCGCGAGGAGAGCGCGCTGTCGTTCCGCGTCGGCGGCAAGCTGGTGCGCCGCTTCGTGGACGTCGGCGATCGCGTGCGCGCCGGCCAGGTGCTGGCCGAACTCGATGCGCAGGACCTGCAGCTGCAGGCAAGCGCCGCGCAGGCCCGGCTCGCCGCCGCGCAGGGCGAGCTCGCCCGCGCCTCCGCCGATCGCGCGCGCTACGCGGCGCTTGCACGGCAGCAACTCGTGAGCCGCTCCGCGCTCGACGCGCAGGACGCGGCCTATGCCGCCGCGGCGGGACAGTCGAAGGCGGCGCGCGCGGACTACGACGCGGCCCGCAACGCCGCGGGATATGCGCGCCTGCTCGCGCCGCGCGACGGCGTGATCGCGCTGCGCCAGGCCGAGGCGGGGCAGGTGGTCGCGGCCGGCCAGCCGATCTTCGGGCTCGCGGCGGACGGCGCGCGCGAGATCGCGATCGCGCTGCCCGAGGCGCGCGTGCACGACTTCAGCGTCGGGCAGCCGGCGCAGGTCGAACTGTGGAACGCGCCGGGCAAGCGCCTGCCCGCGCACATCCGCGAGATTTCCCCCGCCGCCGATGCGCAGACGCGCACCTACGCCGCGCGGGTCGCGCTGGACGACGCGCGGATCGCCGCCGACGGGCTCGGGCAGAGCGCGCGCGTGTACTTCGCCGCGGCGCCCGGCGGCGCGGCGCTCGCCGTTCCGCTGGCGGCGGTGCAACCCGGTCCCGGCGGCGGCAAGGCGCTGTGGGTCGTCGATCCGGCGACGCGGCGCGTGCGCCTGGCGCCGGTGCGGCTCGGTCCCTACGCCGAGGACAGCGTGCCGGTGCTCGCCGGTGTGTCCGCCGGCGACTGGGTCGTCGCTGCCGGCGGCCACCTGCTGCGCGCCGGTGAGGTCGTCGCACCGGTCGACCGCGACGACAGGCCGGTGGATGGCGCGCCGGCCGCCGCCGCGCCCGCCGACGCGACGCCGGAGCGCTGACCCATGCGCTTCAACCTGTCGGAGTGGGCGCTGCGCAACCGCGCGCTCGTCGTCTACGCGATGCTCGTGCTGGCGCTGGTCGGCGTTTGGTCGTACCGGCACCTCGGCCAGTCCGAGGATCCGCCCTTCACGTTCAAGGCGATGGTCGTGCGCACGCTGTGGCCCGGCGCGACCGCGCAGGAAGTCGCCGAGCAGGTCACCGAGCGCATCGAGAAGCAGCTCATGACCACCGGCGAGTACGAGTTCATCCGCTCGTACTCGCGGCCGGGGGAGTCGCAGGTGATCTTCATGGCGCGCGATTCGATGCGCTCGAAGGACGTGCCCGACCTCTGGTACCAGGTGCGCAAGAAGGTCGGCGACATCCGCGCGACGCTCCCCGAGGGCGTGGTCGGCCCGTTCTTCAACGACGAATTCGGCGACACCTTCGGCAACATCTACGCGATCACCGGCGAAGGCTTCGACTACGCGGTGCTCAAGGACTACGCCGAGCGCATCGAGCTGGAGCTGCAGCGCGTGCCCGACGTCGGCAAGGTCGAACTGGTCGGGCTGCAGGACGAGAAGATCTGGATCGAGGTCGACAACGCCAAGCTCGCCACGCTCGGCATCCCGCTGGCGGCCGTGCAGCAGGCGCTGGACCAGCAGAACGCGGTGGTGCCCGCCGGCTTCTTCGAGGGCCGCGATGCGCGCGTGCAGCTGCGCGTGAGCGGTGCGTTCGCCTCGGTAGACCAGATCCGCGACTTCCCGATCCGGGCCGGCGACCGCACCGTGCGCCTGGGCGACATCGCCACCGTGCGCCGCGGCTTCAGCGATCCCGCCGCGCCGAAGATGCGCTTCATGGGCAAGGACGCGATCGGCATCGCGGTCGCGATGAAGGACGGCGGCGACATCCTGAAGCTCGGCGACACCCTGGAGAGCGAATTCGCGCGCCTGCAGCGGACGCTGCCGGCGGGCATGCACCTGGGCAAGGTCAGCGACCAGCCCGAGGCGGTGCGCGAATCGGTCGGCGAGTTCATGCGCGTGCTCGCCGAGGCCGTGGCGATCGTGCTGCTGGTGAGCTTCTTCTCGCTCGGCCTGCGCACCGGCCTGGTGGTGGCGGTGAGCATCCCGCTGGTGCTGGCGATGACGTTCGCGGCGATGCATTACTTCGGCATCGGCCTGCACAAGATCTCGCTCGGCGCGCTGGTGCTCGCGCTCGGCCTGCTGGTGGACGACGCGATCATCGCGGTCGAGATGATGGCGATCAAGATGGAGCAGGGCCTGTCGCGGCTCAAGGCGGCCAGTTTCGCCTGGGAATCCACCGCGTTCCCGATGCTC
>DASTWT010000285.1:0-2658 GCA_035765815.1 Luteimonas sp.
GCTGCGGCCCTGGAACAGTTCGGTTTCGCCCGGCGATTCCTCGGTGCCGGCGAACAGGCCGCCGACCATCACGGTGGACGCGCCGGCGACGATCGCCTTGCCGATGTCGCCCGAATAGCGGATGCCGCCGTCGGCGATCAGCGGGATGCGGTCCTGCAGGGCGTCGGCGACCATCGCGATCGCGGTGACCTGCGGCACGCCCACGCCCGCCACGATCCGGGTGGTGCAGATCGAACCGGGGCCGACGCCGACCTTCACCGCGTCCGCGCCGGCGTCCATCAGCGCCAGCGCCGCATCGCCGGTGACGATGTTGCCGGCGATGACCTGCAGCTGCGGGAAGCGCTTCTTGACCCAGGCGACGCGGTCGATCACGCCCTGCGAATGGCCGTGCGCGGTGTCGACGACGACCACGTCGACGCCAGCCGCCGCGAGCGCCTCGATGCGCTGCTCGGTGTCGCCGCCGACGCCGACCGCCGCGCCGCACAGCAGGCGCTCGTGCGCGTCGTAGGCGGCGTTCGGATTGTCCTGCTTCTTCTGGATGTCCTTGACCGTGATCAGGCCGCGCAGCTCGAAGCCGTCGTTGACCACCAGCACCTTCTCGATGCGGTGCCGGTGCAGCAGTTGCAGCACTTCGTCGTCGGACGCGCCCTCCTTCACCGTGACCAGCTTCTCGCGCTTGGTCATGATGTGGCGCACCGGGTCGTCGAGCTTCTTCTCGAAGCGCATGTCGCGGCCGGTGACGATGCCGACGAGGTGTCCGTCGCCGTCGACCACCGGCACGCCGGAAATGTTGCGCGCGCGGGTGAGCTTGAGGACTTCGCCGATCGTCGTTTCGGGGCCGACGGTGAACGGCTCCTTGATCACGCCGGCCTCGAAGGTCTTGACCCGCGCGACTTCGGCCGCCTGTCGCTCGGCGCTCATGTTCTTGTGGAGGATGCCGATGCCGCCGAGCTGCGCCATCGCGATCGCCAGGCGCGCTTCGGTGACCGTGTCCATCGCGGAGGACACCAGCGGCAGGTTCAGGCGCAGCCCGCGCGTCAGGCGCGTCGCGAGCGAGACGTCGCGTGGCAGGACGGTGGAGTGTGCGGGGACGAGCGAAACGTCGTCGTAGGTGAGCGCTTCAGCCTGGATGCGGAGCATGGCCGGTCCCGGGAGAGGATGAAGCACGTAATTGTATCGCGCCGCGGCCGCCTTCGGGTGCGAAACCCCTCCAACGCGCCGCAACGCGGGGGAAGCCGCTTGCGGGCGGTTCAGAGGTCGGCCGCCTCCGCCGCTTCCAGGGTGTTCTGCATCAGCGTCGCCACCGTCATCGGCCCCACCCCGCCCGGGACCGGGGTGATCCAGCTGGCGCGCTCGGCCGCGGCCTCGAAACCGACGTCGCCGACCAGGCGGCCGTCGTCGAGGCGGTTGATGCCGACGTCGATGACGACCGCGCCCGGCTTGACCCACTCGCCCGGGATCAGCTGCGGCCGGCCCACCGCGACCACCAGGATGTCGGCGCCGCGCACCGCGGCCTCGAGCACCGCCGGCGGCGTGAACTTGTGGCAGCTGGTGGTGGTGCAGCCGGCGATCAGCAGCTCCAGCGCCATCGGCCGGCCGACGTGGTTGCTGACCCCCACGATCGTCGCGCTCTGCCCGCGCACGGGGCGATCGGTGTAGGCCAGCAGCGTGGTGATGCCGCGCGGCGTGCACGGGCGCAGGCCGAACTGGCGCAGCGCGAGGTGGCCCACGTTCTCGGGGTGGAAGCCGTCCACGTCCTTGCGCGGGTCGATGCGGTCGATCAGCCGGCTGGCATCGGGGATGCCCGGCAGCGGCAGCTGCACCAGGATGCCGTGGATCGCCGGGTCGGCGTTGAGCCGGTCGATGAGCGCCAGCAGTTCGGCTTCGCTCGTCCCCGCCGGCAAGTCGAAATCGTGCGCCTGGATGCCGACCTTCTCGGCCGCCCGGCGCTTGTTGCGCACGTAGACGGCCGACGCCGGATCGCCGCCCACGAGGACCACGGCCAGGCCGGGCCGTGGCTTGCCCGCCGCCACGCGCGCCTCGACCCGGGCCCGCAGCGAATCCAGCAGGTCCTCGGCGATCCGCTTGCCGTCGAGGATGCGGGCCTGCGGGCGGGGCTGGGTGCGTGCCTGCGGATCGGGGACGGTCATGCGGTGGGCCGGGGGCTGCGCTACAGTCGGAACCTGCATTATCGCCCATCCACCGCCGGCCCCGCCGCGCGCACCGCCTGCCCATGACCGATCGCGACGCCGAAACCGAGCACATCGAGGCCGCCGTGTTCCGGCGCCTGCGCCGCCACCTGCTCGAGGAGCGGCCGGACGTGCAGAACATCGACCTGATGATCCAGGCCGGCTTCTGCCGCAACTGCCTCGCCGACTGGTACCGCGAGGCCGCCGCCGAACTCGGCATCGCGATGGACCGCGACGAGGCGCGCGAGGCGGTCTACGGCGAACCGTTCGCGGCGTGGAAGGCGCGGCACCAGCGCGAGGCGACGCCGGAGCAGCTGGCCGCATTCGAACGCAGCAGGCGCCGCTGAGCGCCGGCAGAGGGGGAAGAGAGCATGGCGATCCAGGGGCAGTGCCCGAAATGCGGTCACCGCGTGCTGCACGTCAACGTGGAGCAGGTGGTCGGCGTCGTCGACGGCGAGAGCAAGGCGCG
>DASTWT010000286.1:0-5375 GCA_035765815.1 Luteimonas sp.
GCTGGCGGATGCCGGTACGCGCGGCGATCCACTCGTCGCTGGTGTCGACGAACTTCGCGAGGTCGTCGTTGGTCAGCACCTTCTCCGGCAGGTAGCTGCCGGTGCCCGCGATGCGGGCGTAGATGCGCCGGTTCTCCGACATCACCGGAGGATCAGTCTTCTTCGACGATCTTGGTCTTCGGCGCGACCACCTGCTTGCCGCGGTAGTAGCCGTCGGCGGTCACGTGGTGGCGCAGGTGGGTCTCGCCCGAGGTCGGGTCGGTGGCCAGCTGCTTGGCGCTCAGGGCGTCGTGCGCGCGGCGCATGCCGCGGCGGGACGGGGAAACTCGGGACTTCTGCACAGCCATGGGATCGCTCCAGCTTGAATTCGAAAAAATGAAACCGTTCAGTCGCGCTTCTTCAGCGCCGCCAGCGCCGCGAACGGGTTGGCCTTCGCCACCTCGTCCTCCGCCGCCGGCCACTCCTGTTCCAGCGCCTCCCCACCCGGCGAGATCGGGACCACGGGCACGGCGAGGATCAGTTCGTCCTCGACCAGGTCCGCGGGCCGCAATGCCCCGTCCGCCGGCAGCGGGAGCGGCTCGTAGCCCGGCGGGAGGCCGGCTTCGGCCGCTTCCAGGTCGGCGTCGGCGGGCAGCAGCGCGAGCCGCTGCACCACCTGCACGGGATGCAGGAAGCGCTCCATGGTGCGCTGGCAGGTCAGCGGCAGGTCCGCCTGCGCCCGGATCTCCACGTAGGGGACGCCGAGCGTGTCGCGGTCGAAGCCGATCGTGTAGCGCACCACGCCCGCGTCGTCGCAGAGGGCATCGCGCAGGCGTGCCATGGAGGACAGCGGCAGGGTCCCTTCGAACCCCCGCCTTGCGGCCACCATGCGCCAGGCGTCGAGCACCTCGGGCAAATCCGCGGACATAAGCCGGGAAATGTTAGGGGTCGCGGCCTCCGCTGTCAAACCCAAGTGCTTGCCTGCGCGGGGGATTTGCCCCCCGCGGCGGGGCGGTTCAGACTGGCCCTTCGCCCGGCCCGGAACCGCCCTTGACCATCGCCCTCATCGTGCTCGCGGCCGCGGTGGCGTTCACCGCCGCCTTCACCTTCCGGCGCCGCCACGCCGGCCAGCGCGAGCGCGCCCGCACCCTGGCCGAGGTCCTCGACGCGGCAGACGCGCTGGAGGCGCGGCTGCGGACCGCGCGCGCCGAGATCGAGGCCATCGCCGGCAGCGAGGACAATCCCGTGCGTGAAGCCCTGCAGGAGATGCTGCGCCAGCGCCTGTGGCTGCAGCAGCACGGCGACGCGGCGACCCTGGACCAGCTGGCGCAGGTGCGCGATTCCATCCAGGCCGGCAGCGAGCGCATCGACCAGCAGCTGGCCCGGATCGAGCGCGCCCGGGCGCCCTCGGTCCACTGACGTGCGCCTGGTGCTCGCCTCGACCTCGCGCTACCGGCGCGGGTTGCTGGAACGGCTGCGGCTGCCGTTCGACGTCGCCAGGCCCGAGGCGGACGAGACCCCGCTGCCCGGCGAGGCGCCCGCGGCGCTCGCCGGACGGCTGGCCGAAGCCAAGGCGGCGGCCGTGGCGCGGCTCGACCCCGACGCCTGGGTCATCGGCTCCGACCAGGTCGCGGAACTCGACGGTCACCCGCTCGGCAAGCCCGGCGGCCGCGAGGCGGCGATCGCGCAGCTCGCGGCGATGTCGGGCCGCACGGTCGCCTTCCACACCGGCGTGTGCCTGCTGCGCGGCGCGGGCACCGAGCACCTTGGGCCGCTCGCCGCCAGCGACACCACCCGGGTGCGCTTCCGACGGCTCGATCGGCACGGGATCGAGCGCTATGTCGATGCCGAGCAGCCCTTCGACTGCGCGGGCAGCTTCAAGTCCGAGGGCTACGGCATCGTGCTGTTCGAGGCGATCGAGTCGGAGGATCCCACCGCGCTCGTCGGCCTGCCGCTGATCGCGACCGCCCGCCTGCTCCGGCAGGCCGGGTTCGCCCTGCCCTGAGCCGCTTCAGCGCGCGGGCGCATCGCCGTCGCCGTCGCGCCCGAACGGCGCATACGACCAGTCGTGCAACCGCTGCAGGCGTTCGCGCGCGATGACGGGTTGCTCGAAGTAGATCGCGCGCAGCGTGGCGTCGTCGACGGCCGGCCAGGTCGCACGGACGTGCCGCGCGGTCTCGCGCGTCGACGCCCCGAGCTTCGCCGCCTTGCCGATCATGTGCAGCCCGTTCGCGACCGCGAGCACCGCGACCAGCACGACGAACGCCGATTGCCAGCGCCGCGCCGCGCCCGCCCGGTGGGCCATCGCCATCAGCCCGAACCAGCCGATCCAGAACACCGACGAGAAGCTCACGTAGCGGGTCACGAAGGCGTGGCCGGCGCCGAACGGCGCGGCCCGGCCGAGCGCGGTGAGCAGCGCGGCGAACAGCGCGAACCCGGCGAATCCCGCCCAGTACAGCGCCGCGCGCTCGCCGCGGACGCGCGCGAACGCATGGACGCCGGTGCCGATGGCCGCGAGCGCGATCCACGGCGCGACGTCGGTGGCGAACCGGGCGACGCCGGCGCCGATGTAGTCGAGCATGTAATGCGCCAGCTGCGCGACGCCGGCGACGTCGCCGGCCGCATGCGCGCGGGACGCTTCCGACCACGCCATCGCGCCTCCGAGCGCCAGCCACGGCAGCGCGAACGCGAAGCGGCGGCGGCCCGGCAGGTCGCGGCGCGCGGCCAGCAACAGCAGCGCCAGCGGCACCAGGCCGATGCCGGTGGCGAAGCTGAGCCACGCCAGCACCGCGCCGGCGAGCGCGGCGGCGTTGCGCCAGCCGTCGAGGCGTTCGGCGCACAGGTTCGCGACCGTGGCCGCCGCGCCGCACAGGCACAGGAACACCGCGACCTGCCAGCCCCACTGCAGGTTCGCGAGGTGGCCCGGCGTGAGCGCGAGCAGCAGGATCGCGACGCGCCAGCGCAGCGGCGTTCCGGCCGGCAGCGCGCGATGCGCGACGCGCACGACCGCCGCCGCGTACGCGAGCAGCAGCAGCCAGCTCGCGACGCAGTCCAGCCACGGCTGGCCGCCCGAGGCCCAGGTGGTCAGCAGCAGCACGGCGTAGGCGGCCGAGTGCAGGTGGCCGCCGTGGATGTCCCAGAAGATCGAATGGCCCAGCGCGCCTTCGCGCGCGGCCTGCAGGATCGGCACGAGGTCGAGGTGGTCCCACAGCATCATCGGCACGTGCCAGCGCAGCGTCATCGCGAGCAGTGCCAGCGCGACCACGGCGAAGAGGGTGGCGAGCGTCCGCGAATCGCGGCTCGCGAGGGCGGCGACCGGGTTCATCGCACGATCTCCACGGATTGCCCGCTCCAGGATTCGCGGCTGCCGTCGCCGCCTTCCAGCACCAGGCCCAGCCAGTGCCGGCCGGGCGCGACGCCGCGCGCATCCACGTGCGCGGAGAACGCGACGCGCGGCAGGTTCGGGTCGTGCGAGCGCCCGCGCCAGAACGTGACCGCCCAATGGTTGACGATGCCGTAGCGCGCCTGGGCCACCGGTTCGCCGTCGAGGGTCACCGTGACCCGCGCGATGCCCGCGACGTCCTTCACCGCCCAGCCTTCGACCACGAACGGCAGGCGCAGCTTCGCGCCGGGCGCGGGCAGCGAGATCGTCGCCAGCGCCGGCGGGACGCAGGGGCCGTCGCCGGCTTCGCCCTGCAGCGCGAACAGCTGGAAGCGCTGCGCGCCATGGTCGACGGCGACCGTGCGCGGCCGCGGCAGCGGGCCCGCGGCGGCGCAGGCGAAACGGTAGCGGTCGGGCAGTTCGCTGAACTTGACGTCGGTCGCGCCGACCACGAGCAGCGCCGGGCGCCGCAGCCGCGCGCCGTCCGCGGGTGCCTGCAGGCGCCAGAGCTTCAGCTGCGGCGCGCGGCCGTGCTTGTGGTTGAGCGGATGGTCGAGCACCGCGATGTCCGCCCGCCCGAGCAGGAAGCCGAGCTCGGCGCCGATCTTGAAGTCGTCGGCGACGATGCGCGTGCCGGCGGGCATCGTCGCCAGCTGCGCGCGCACCGCGGCGGCGAGCGCGTCCCAGCCGGCGAAGTTGGCGGGGTACCAGCGCGTCTGGGCGAGCCGCGCGCGGGCGGCCGGGATCGCGATCGCGGCGTAACCGGCGAACGCGACGACCAGGCCGCAGGCCAGCAGCGCGACCGTGGCGCGGCGCCAGGCCGGCCGCCATGCCGCGAGCACGCCGGGCGCCAGCGGCAGCAGCGCGAGCAGGCCCTGCAGCGGCCAGTGGAAGCTCACGCGCTCGGTGTCGGCGAAGAAGCCCAGCGCGAAGAACAGCAGCACGAACAGTCCGCCGCTCCACGCGAGGTAGCGACGCGCATCGTCGCCGGCGTCGCCGCCTGCGCGGCGGTTCCGCCACGCGGCGACGGCCAGCGCCGCGAACAGCAGCGGCGTCGCGAGCAGCGCCTGCAGCAGCACAAAGTGCATGCCGTCGGCATGGAAGACCCACGGATGGCGGTCGACCAGCTGGAAGCGCAGGCCCGCCTCCGCATGCGCGACGTTCCACGCCAGCAGCGGCACCCATGCCAGCGCGCCGGCGGCGATCGCGGCCCACACGCGCGGATCGCGCAGCGCCGCGCGCCCCCGCGCCGAGGCGAGCAGCGCGATCGCGCCGACGCCGACGACGGCGGCGAAGCGGTAATGGCTGAGACCGCCGGCGACCAGCCCGAGCGCGAGCTCGCCGGCGGCGAACGCATCGACGCGCCGCAACAACCGGCAACCCGCGTCCAGGCAGAGCAGCGCGGCGACCGTCATGGCCACGTCCGGGAGGGCGAGCAGGCCGAGCGTGCCCGACAGCGGCAGCAGCAGCGCGAGCATGCCGGCGCGCCACCCGGCTTCGCCGCCGGCGGCGCGGCGCGCGATCGAGGCGACCAGCCACGGCGCCCACGCCGCCAGCAGCAGGAACGGGGCGCGCAACGCGAGCGCGTGCTGGCCGCCGAACGTCACTCCCAGCCGCGCGAGCCAGGCGGTCAGCGCCGGCAGGTCGGAGTACGCCCAACCCGGATGCATGCCTTCCTGCCAGTAGAAGGCCTCGTCGACGAACAGCGGCAGGCCCGCGGCCAGCGCCGCCTTCACCGCGAACAGCAGCGCCCACAGGGCGACGAAGCGCCGCTTCGCCCGCCGTTCCGCATCCAGGCCCGTGCCCGCCGTCGCTTCCCGCATGCTTCGCTGCCTCGCTACACTCGGCGCATGTCCACGACACCGGCCGGCACCATGCTAACCGAGCCGCTGCGCGATGCGCTGCAGGCCGCGCTCGCCCAGGTCAACACGCTGGTGCTGGGCAAGCCGCAGGAAGTGCGGCTGGCCTTCGTCGCCCTGCTCTCCGACGGCCACCTGCTGATCGAGGACCTGCC
>DASTWT010000287.1:0-9280 GCA_035765815.1 Luteimonas sp.
AATCCGCCCTGGCCGTGGCCCGCGCCCAAGCCGACGCCCACGCCGACGTGCTGCGCCCACGCTGCCGGCGCCGCGAACGCGGCCGCCATGGCGACCGACCACAGGATCGCTCGTTGCCCGCTATTGTTCATCTGCATCGTCCTCTCTGCTATCGGGAATGGAACGGCCTTTCAGGCCGGTCGCTCCCCCGCGACGAAGCGATGCTGTCGCGCGCCGGCACGATGCGGGCTGAACAACGGAACCTTGACGGCGCTGAACGCGCGAGCGCGCGATGCGCCACAATGACGGCATGAGCACCCGCTACGACGCCGCAGACATCGAAGTCCTCTCCGGCCTGGACCCCGTCCGCCGCCGGCCCGGCATGTACACCGACACGGCGCGGCCGAACCACCTGGCGCAGGAGGTCGTCGACAACTCGGTCGACGAGGCGCTCGCCGGCCACGCCGGCGGCATCGCGGTGACGTTGCACGCCGACGGCTCGTGCGAGGTGTCCGACGACGGCCGCGGCATGCCGGTCGACATCCACCCCGAGGAGAAGGTGCCGGGCGTGGAACTGATCCTCACCCGCCTGCACGCGGGCGGCAAGTTCAACAACCGCAACTACACTTTCTCCGGCGGCCTGCACGGCGTCGGCGTGAGCGTGGTCAACGCGCTGTCGAAGAAGCTCGAAGTCTTCATCCGCCGCGACGGCAACGAATACCGCATGGCCTTCGCCGACGGCGAGCGCGCAAGCAAGCTCGAAGTCGTGGGCAGCGTCGGCAAGCGCAACACCGGCACGCGCCTGCGCTTCTGGCCCGACCCGAAATACTTCGACAGCCCGAAGTTCAACCTTCGCGCGCTGCGCCACCTGCTGCGCGCGAAAGCCGTGCTGTGCCCGGGGCTGTCCGTATCGCTCGTGGACGAGGCCAGCGGCGAGCGTTGGGAATGGCATTACGAGGACGGCCTGCGCGACTACCTCAAGGGCGAGCTCGCCGGCGCCGAGCTGCTGCCGCCGGACCTGTTCACCGGCCAGCTGCGCAAGGATACCGAGACGGTCGACTGGGCCGTCGCATGGGTGCCGGAAGGCGAGCTGGTGCAGGAAAGCTACGTCAACCTGATCCCGACGCCGCAGCACGGCACCCACGTCAACGGCCTGCGCACCGGCTGCACCGACGCGCTGCGCGAGTTCTGCGACTTCCGCAACCTGCTGCCGCGCGGCGTCAAGCTCGCGCCCGAGGACGTGTGGGACCGGGTCGCGTTCGTGCTTTCGCTGAAGATGACCGAGCCGCAGTTCAGCGGCCAGACCAAGGAGCGCCTGAGCTCGCGCCAGGCGGCCGGTTTCGTCGAGGGCGCGGCGCACGACGCCTTCTCGCTGTGGCTCAACACGCACACCGAGGCCGGCGAGAAGATCGCCCAGCTCGCGATCGAGCGCGCTTCGGCGAGGCTCAAGACCGAGAAGCAGGTGGTGCGCAAGAAGGTCACTCAGGGGCCCGCGCTGCCCGGCAAGCTCGCCGACTGCATCTCGCAGGACCTCTCGCGCACCGAACTGTTCCTGGTCGAGGGCGACTCGGCCGGCGGCAGCGCGCGCCAGGCGCGCGACAAGGACTTCCAGGCGATCCTGCCGCTGCGCGGCAAGATCCTGAACACATGGGAGGTCGCGTCGGGCAGCGTGCTCGCCTCGCAGGAAGTGCACGACCTCGCCGTCGCGATCGGCTGCGATCCGGGCAAGGACGACGTGTCCGGGCTGCGCTACGGCAAGATCGTGATCCTCGCCGACGCGGACTCCGACGGCCTGCACATCGCCACGCTGCTTTCGGCGCTGTTCCTCAGGCACTTCCCCGCGCTGGTCGCCGCCGGCCACGTGTTCGTGGCGATGCCGCCGCTGTTCCGCGTCGACGTGGGCAAGCAGGTGTTCTATGCGCTGGACGAGGAGGAAAAGCGCCTGCTGCTGGAGAAGATCGAGCGCGAGAAGATCAAGGGCGCGGTGCACGTCACGCGTTTCAAGGGGCTGGGCGAAATGAACCCGGCGCAGCTGCGCGAATCGACGATCCATCCGGACACGCGCCGGCTGGTGCAGCTCACCGTGGACGACGGCGCGCAGACCGCCTCGCTCATGGACATGCTGCTGGGCAAGAAGCGCGCCGCCGACCGCAAGGCGTGGCTGGAGCGCAAGGGCGACCTCGCCACGCTCGAAGTGTGACCGGCGGCCGGCGCGTTTTGCGCCGGCCCGCGTCGGCGGTAGTCTGTGCGGGCCCGGGGAGCGGGCAAACCTCATGGACCCGAGATGAACCGTTCAGCTGCCGCGACCGCGGCGAGTGTGTTGCTGTCCCTGTGCGCCGCGAACGCCGCCGCGCAGGCCCTGTCCGCCGACGACTTCACCAAGCGTCCCGAAGCCTGGGAGGTGTCGCTCTCCCCGTCCGGACAGTACGTCGCGATGGCGGTGCCGACGCCGGATGGCCGGGAAACGCGGCTCGAAGTGCTCGACATCGGCACGGGCAAGTCGCAGGTCCTGCGGTTCGGCCCGCAGATGCACGTTTCCGACATCCTCTGGACGGGCGACGAGCAGATCGTCGTCTCGCGCGCCGAATCCCAGCCGATGAAGGCGCGGCCGGTCACCCAGGGCGAGCTCTACACCACCGACGCCAAGGGCAAGAACCAGGACGTGCTGTTCGGCTACGTCCCCGAGCGCGAGGGCAAGCGCGGCAAGCGCAACGACCACGGTTTTTCCTGGGTGGTCGCGATCCCGCCCGGCGAGCCCGGGATGGCGATGGTCCAGTTCTCGTGCTGGGACTGCGGCGACACGCCCGACACCGTCATTTTCAAGGTCAACACGCAGACCGGCGAGCGCAGGGAGGTCGAGCGCGACATCCAGGGCACCAGCTATGGTTTCGACCAGACCGGCGAGGCGCGCTTCCGCACGACCTGGGACGACCAGGACGAGCCCAGCCTGTCCTATCGCCGCCACAAGGGCGACGCGTGGGCGCCGATGCCCAAGGCGCTCGCCGGCCGGCTGATCTACAACGTGCGCTTCGCGGCCGACAACAACACGCTGTACGCGTTCGTGACCGACGGCAAGGAACCCGCGCAGGCCTATCGCATGGACCTGGAAGCGGGCACGCGCACGAAACTCGCGGGCGATCCCGACGTGGCCGTCAGCAACTTCATGTACGAAGGCCTCGGCGGCATTCCGTTCGCCGTGACCTACAGCGGCTACAAGCCGATGCTGCAGTACATCGACCCGCAGTCGGAATGGGCCAAGCTGCATGCCGCCCTGATGCAGGCGGTTCCGGGACAGATCGTCTACTTCACCAGCTTCAGCCGCGACGGCAGCAAGGTGCTGTTCTCGGCGGTGTCGGACCGCAACGTCGGCAGCTACTACCTTTACGACCGGAACGCGAAGAAGCTGCAGAAGGTCGTCGACTACAAGCCCTGGTTCCAGCCCGAAGACATGGCGCCGAGCCGGCCCTTCGAATTCACCAGCCGCGACGGCCAGAAGCTGTTCGGCTACTACACCGCCAAGGGCACCGGCCCCATGCCGATGGTGGTCATGGCCCACGGCGGGCCGTTCGGCGTGTCCGACGACTGGGGCTTCGACGACGAAGTCCAGTTCCTCGCCAGCCGCGGCTACGGCGTGCTGCAGGTGAACTATCGCGGCTCCGGCGATCGCGGCGAAGGCTTCATGGAATCCGGCTGGAAAGGCTGGGGCACGACGATCCAGCACGACGTCACCGACGCCGTGCGCTGGGCCATCGACCAGAAGCTCGCCGATCCCGATCGCATCTGCACCTACGGCGGCAGCTTCGGCGGCTACACCGCGCTGGAACAGCCGATCCAGGAACCCGACCTGTACAAGTGCGCGATCGGCTTCGCCGGCGTGTACGACCTGCCGCTGATGCGCAAGACCGACAAGAACTTCTACGAATCGAGGCGCGATACCCGCTTCTGGAACCGCACCCTCGGCGAAGACATGGACGAGCTGGCGAGGATCTCCCCCGCGCGGCACGCCGCCGACCTGAAGGTTCCGGTCATGCTCATCCACGGCACCAGCGACAAGACCGCGGACATCAACCAGTTCAAGGCGATGGTCTCGGCCCTGGAAGACGCCGGCAAGCCGCCGGAGACCTACGTGGTCAAGGGCGAAGGCCACGGCTTCTACAAGCCCGAGAACCAGGCCGAACTGTTCCGGCGCATCGCCGCGTTCCTCGACAAGCACATCGGGCCGCAGGCCAAGTGACCCCTGCACGGGGCCGCGGCGCGACGCCGCGGCTTCCGTCCCGCCGGCGCCGGGCGCGGCGGATCCGGGCGCATCAGGCGAGCGCGGCTTCCAGCAGGTCGCGCAGCACCGCCTGCAACCGCGGCGCCAGCGCCTCGTCCCAGTCGAAGCTGTCCTCGTCCATGTAGTTGCGCTGGCTGATCTCCAGCTGCACCGCCTCCACGCCCTCGGCCGGACGGCCGTAGTGCCGCGTGATGTGGCCGCCCTTGAAGCGGCCGTTCGCGACCCAGTCGTAGCGCGACTGCGCCGACAGCACCGCCTCGAGCCGCGCCTGCAACCCAGGCGAGCAGCTCGCGCCGCCGGCGGTCCCGAGGTTGAGGTCCGGCAGGCGGCCCTCGAACAGGAACGGCACCTCGCCGCGGATCGAGTGCCCTTCCCACAGCACGACCCGGCCGTGCGCGGCGCGCAGGCGCGCGATCTCGTCGCGCAGCGCATCGTGGTACGGGCGCCAGTAGCGTTCGATGCGCACGCCGACCTCGGCCGCATCGGGCGCCTGCCCGTCCAGGTAGACGGGATCGCCGCTGAAGCGCACCGCCGGGCACAGGCCGGTCGTGTTCTGCCCGGGATACAGCGAGGTGTCGTCCTCGGGCCGGTTGAGGTCGACCACGTAGCGCGAATGCCGCGGCACCAGCACCGACGCGCCGAGCCCGCGCGCGAAGGCGTACAGCCGCGACACGTGCCAGTCGGTGTCCGGCGCGCGCCTCGCTTCCGGCGTCATGCGCGCGGCGAGGGCCGGCGGGATGAAGCTGCCGTCGTGCGGCAGGCTCACCACCAGCGGCGCATCGCCGCGGTGCAGGCTGAAGATCGCCTCGGCGCCGGTGTCGTCCATCGCCGCAGGTTACCTCGCGCCTAGCCCATCAGCACGACTTCCTCGGCGGAAGTCGGGTGGATCGCGACCGTGTCGTGCAGGTCGGCGAGCGTGATGCCGCGCTTGAGCGCCACGGCGAAGCCCTGCAGCATCTCGTCCGCGCCTTCGCCGAGCAGGTGGATGCCGACCACGCGCTGCCGGGCGGGCGCATCGCCGCCCTCGGCGACGCAGACGAGCCTGAACAGGCTGCGCTGCGGCGAATCGGCGAGCGCGTGCAGCATCGGCCGGAAGCCGGCGCCGTGCACGCGCACCGCATCGCCGTGCGCGGCCCTTGCCTCCTCCTCGGTCATGCCGACCTTGCCGACCGGCGGATGCGAGAACACGACCGTGGCGATGTCGTCGTAGTCCAGGCGCGCGTCGCCGCGACCGCCGAACAGCCGGTCCATCAGCCGGCGCGCCGCCGCGATCGCGACGGGCGTGAGCTGCGCGCGTCCCGCGAGGTCGCCCACGGCGTGCACGCCGGCAACGCTCGTGCGCTGGAAGTCGTCGACCTGCACGTAGCCGCGCGCGTCGAGCGCGACTCCGGCCTCTTCCAGGCCGATGCCGGCGCTGTTCGGGCGGCGGCCGGTGGCCATGACCACGCAGTCGAACGGGCCGGCATCGCGCCCTTCGCCGTCGCGCAGCACGATGCCGCCGTCAACGCGGCGCAGCGAGCGCAGCGAACGGCCGAAGTGCGCGTGGATGCCGTGCTGCCGGTAGTCCTCCGCCAGTTGCGCCGCGATGTCCGCGTCGAAGCCCTGCAGCAGGCGGCGCCCGCGCACGAACAGCTCGACGTGGCTGCCCAGCGCCTGCAGCACGCCGGCGAGCTCGACCGCGATGTAGCCGGCACCGACCACCGCCACGCGGCGCGGCGCCGCGTCGAGCGCGAAGAAGCCGTCGGAATCGATCGCCAGCTCCGCGCCGTCGATCGCCGGCCGCTGCGGACGGCCGCCGGTCGCGAGCAGGACCTGCGGCGCGCGCAGCTCGACGCCGTTGGCGCAGGCGACGACGCCCGGCGCGGCCAGGCGCCCGCGCGCGGGCAGCAGCATGATCCCGGCCGCGTCGATGCGCCGCAGGTAGCTCGCGTGGATGTTTGCGATGTACTTCTGCCGGAACGCGATGAACGCCGGCCAGTCGAGCGACGGCAGCGGCGACGGCAGCGCGAAGCCGAGCTCGCGCGCCAGCGCCATCTTCTGCGCGAGGTCCGCGGCCAGCCACATCGCCTTCTTCGGCACGCAACCGACGTTGACGCAGGTCCCGCCGAGCGCGCCGGGCTCCAGCAGGGCGACGCGCGCGCCGTGCTTCGCCGCGCGGAACGCGCCGGCCAGGCCGCCGGAGCCACCGCCGAGCACGACCAGGTCGAAGTGGCCGTCGCCGGCGCTCACGCCAGCCGTTCCGGTCGGTAGGGCGCGGGATCCAGCGCCGGCGTGCGCCCGCACACCAGGTCGGCGACCAGCTCCGCGGTGGCGATGCTCATGCTCACGCCGAGCATGCCGTGCCCCGTCGCCAGCCACTGCCGCGGCCGGCCGGGCACCGCGCCGAGCAGCGGCACGTCGTCGACCGTCATCGGCCGCCAGCCGAACCACTCTTCGCGCCGGGCCGGCCCGACACCCTCGTGTAGGTATTCGCGCGCCGCCCGCTCGAGCGCGTCGAGGCGGCGCCGGTTGAGGCTGGTGTCGAAGCCGGAGAATTCCATGGTGCTGCCGAGGCGGTAGCCGCTGCCCCAGCTGCTGACGCACACGCTGCGTTCCTGCAGCGTCAGCGGGCGCCGCGGCGCGAGCGCCGGGCGATCGTAGGTGATCGAGTAGCCCTTGCCCGGCTGCATCGCGCGCGCCAGGAACGGCACGTCCAGGCGCCGCGCCAGCCGCGGCGACCATGCGCCGACGGCGAGCACGGCATCCCGGCACGCGAGCGGGCCGCCCGCGGTCGACACCTGCAGCGAGCCGTCGCGCGCCTGCGCGATGCCGAGCACTTCGCGCCGCTCGTCGATGATGCCGCCCGCGGCCCGCACCGCGCGCGCCAGGCCGGCCACGTACCAGTCGGGCCGCAGGCTCGCGTCGCCCGGGAAGCGCACCGTGGCGGCCACGCCCGGCCGTACCGCGGGCTCCTCGCGCTCGTAAGCGGCGCCGTCGATGATCTCGCTGCCGATCCCGAGCTCGGCCAGCGCCGCCAGTTCGGCGCGGTAGGCCTCGAGCGCCCGCGGGTCGCGGAACACGTGGTCGGTGCCCGTCTCGGCGAACTCGCAGTCGATGCCGTGCCGGCCCAGGAAGCCCGGGAACGCAGCGCGCGAGGCCTGCAGCAGGGCGGCGCGCGCGGCGCCGCTGCGCATCATCGCGCCATGGTTGCAGCGCGCTGCGAAGCGCAGCAGCCAGCACCACAGTGCGGGATCGAAGCGCGGCTTGAGGTAGAGCGGCGCGTCCGGCGTCAGCATCCAGCGCATCGCGCGCCCGACCTGCCCCGGCGCCGCCAGCGGCAGCGAATGGCTCGGCGTCAACGTGCCGCAGTTGCCGTGCGAGCTTCCGCCGCCGACGACGCCCGCATCCACCACGCGCACCGAGCGTCCACGCTCGAGCAAGGCCAGCGCGGTTGCGAGGCCGACCACCCCCGCGCCGACCACGACGACGTCCGCAACTTCGTTCTGCATCGCAGCAAACGACTCCCCGTTCCTGTGGCCGCGGGACGTCGCCCGGAACCGTTCGTCCGATTTTTGCGCCCGTTCGTCAGATGTACGCGTTTCCATTTATCAGGCTACCTCAAGCCATGCTGACGCGCACGAAATGCGCAGCCTATTTTCGCTGGCCGGCCCCGCTGCCGCGGCGTTCCGGCACACCGCTTCCGGCCGCCGGCCGGCAACTTCCGTCTCGAAAAGGGGTTCCCTAGGATGCAACGTTTCGAAGCCCGACTCCTGGGCGTCGCCATCTTGGCTGCGCTCGCCGTTCCCGCCTCCGCACTCTCCGCTGCTTCCACCGGTTCGCCCGCCGTCGGCCGTGCCAGCGGCCTGATCGACGGCCACGCCGGCGCCGTCCACCGCGCGTCCGCCGACGCCTTCGTCGCCCGCGACGTCATGATCGATGCCGACGGCACGGAGCACGTCCGCTTCGATCGCACCTGGCGCGGCCTGCCGGTGATCGGCGGCGACGTCGTCGTGCATTCGCGCAACGGCCAGTACCGCGGCGCCAGCCTCAGCCTCCGCACCGCCGCGCGTCCGCTCGGCACCGAGCGCGTCGGCCGCAACGCCGCCATCGTCGCCGCCGGCGCCGAGTTCGGCACCGGCTTCGCCGGCGTCCCGACCGCGCGCAAGGTCGTCTACGCCCGCGGCGCGCAGCCCGTGCTCGCCTGGGAAGTCGTCATGAACGGCATGCGCGCCGACCAGACGCCGACCGAGATGCATTACTTCGTCGATGCCCGCAACGGCCGCGTCCTCGACCGCTTCGACGGCATCGAGACCAAGGGCAAGCCCGGCGGCGGCGGCAGCGGCGTCACCTGCACCACGTCGGCCAGCGGCACCGGCCAGTCGCTGTTCTCCGGGGACGTCGGCATCAGCACCGTCCGCTGCAGCGACGGCACCTACCAGATGACCGACCTGACCCGCGGCGGCGGCTACACCACCGACCTGGCGAACCGCACCAACGGCAGCGGCACCGTCTTCAGCGACGCCGACAACAACTGGGGCGACAACACCACCGGCAACCGCGCCACGGTCGCGGCCGACGCGCACTACGGCGTCGCCGAGACCTGGGACTACTACAAGAACGTGCACGGCCGCAACGGCATCGCCAACGACGGCAAGGGCGCGCTCAGCCGCGTGCACTACGGCCGCAACTACGGCAACGCGTTCTGGAGCGACAGCTGCTTCTGCATGACGTTCGGCGACGGCGGCGGCTCGATCTATCCGCTGGTCGACATCGACGTCGCCGGCCACGAGATGTCGCACGGCGTGACCTCGCGCTCGGCGAACCTGACCTACTCGGGCGAGTCCGGCGGCCTGAACGAGGCGACTTCCGACATCGTCGGCACCATGGTCGAGTTCTACTCGAACAACGCCAACGACACCCCGGACGACCTGATCGGCGAGGAGCTGTACGTCACCAACCCGTCGGGCACCAAGGCGCTGCGCTACATGTTCAAGCCCAGCCTCGACGGCACCTACCAGATGACCGACCTGACCCGCGGCGGCGGCT
>DASTWT010000288.1:0-3452 GCA_035765815.1 Luteimonas sp.
ACGGGGGCTTTCATGGGGTTGGCTCCTTGGTGGGAAGGTAAGGCGTTTGTAGGAGCGGCTTCAGCCGCGATGCTCTTGCTGCATTCGTCTGAAAGGCATCGCGGCTGAAGCCGCTCCTACAGGGGTTTGCGTGTGGTCAGACCAGTTCGGCGAAGAATTGGGCGATGCGGTCGAGGCCCGGTTGCAGCTGGGTCGTCGGGCAGGTGTAGGAGATGCGCATGGCGCGCGGCTCGCCGAACGCCGAGCCCGGCACGCAGGCCACGCCCTTGGCTTCCAGCAGCACGTTGCAGAACGACACGTCGCTGTCGACCTTCAGGCCGGTCGGGCCGTGGGTCTTGCCGAAATAGGCGCTCACGTCCGGGAACACGTAGAACGCGCCCTGCGGCCGCGGGCAGGTGACGCCCGGGATCGCGTCGAGCACCGCCATCACCTGGTCGCGCTTGGCCGCGAACTCCGCGCACTTCGCGCGCGGGATGTCCTGCGGGCCGGTGAGCGCGGCGACGGCGGCGGCCGTGGTCACTTCGGGCAGGTTGGTGATGTGGTTGGAGTTCATCGTCACCACGGCCTTGGCCACCGACTCCGGGCCGGCCATGAAGCCGACGCGCCAGCCGGGCATGCCGTAGGTCTTGGACAGCGAATCGACGAACACCACGCGATCGCGCAGCTCGGGCCGCGCGTGCACGAAGTTGTGGTAGCCGACGCCGTCGAACACCATCCGGTTGTAGATGTCGTCGGTGATCACCCAGGTGTCCGGATGCTTCGCGATGACGTCGGCGAGCGCCGAGATCTCCGCCTTCGAATACACCATGCCCGTCGGGTTGGACGGGTTGTTGAACAGGAACACCTTGGGCTTCCTCGCCAGCGCCGCGTCGAGCTGCGCCGGGGTGAGCTTGTAGTCCTGCGAGGCCGGGCAAGGCAGCAGGTCGACCTTCGCGTCGACGATCTCGGCGATGTCGAGGTAGCTGGTCCAGTACGGCACGGCGAACGCGATCGTGTCGCCTTCGTCCAGCAGTGCCTCCGCCAGGTTGTAGAGCACGTGCTTGGCGCCGATGCCCGTCGCCAGGTTGGCGCGCGTGTAGCCGGCGAGGCCGATCTGCGCCATGTGCTCCAGGAACGCGTCGAGCAGCGCGTCGCTGCCGCGGTTGCTGCCGTACTGGCCGGAATCGTGCGAGAGCGATTCGCGCGCGGCGGCGTACACGTTGTCGCCCGGCAGGAAGTTGGGGACGCCGATCGAGAAGCTGATGATGTCGCGGCCTTCGGCCTTCAGGCGCTTGGCCTTCTCGGCGACTTCCATGATCGCGCTGGGCTTGGCGCGACCGATGCGACTTGCGAAACCGGGCATGCGGGACCTCGTGGGAAAGGGCGCTGGCGCAATCCCGGATTTTAGCACGCACGCCCGGGCCTGCCCGGCCTGCAGGGACGCCGGAACGCCCTGCGCGGACGCCGGAACGCAGCGTTTCCGGCGCCCGCCGCGTCGGCCGTCAGGCCGCCGGCGTCATGCCGAGAGCAGGCGATTCCACTCGGCGACGCGGTCGGCCTTCGCGGCCAGCGCGGCGTCGGCGTCGCCCTCGATCGTCACCTTGCGGATCGTGTCGCCCTGCTTCACCGCATCCACGGCGTCCAGCCCGGACACGACCTTGCCGAACACGGTGTGCTTGCCGTCGAGCCACGGCGTGGCGACGTGGGTGATGAAGAACTGGCTGCCGTTGGTGTTCGGGCCGGCATTGGCCATGGACAGGACGCCGCGCTCGTGGCGGACGCCGTTGTTCGTCTCGTCCTCGAAGCGGTAGCCCGGGCCGCCGCGGCCGGAGCCCTCCGGGCAGCCGCCCTGGATCATGAAGTCGGCGATGACCCGGTGGAAGCTCAGGCCGTCGTAGAAGCCGCGCTTCGCGAGGTTGACGAAGTTGGCGACGGTCAGCGGCGCCTTGTCGGCGAACAGCTCGACCTTGATCGGGCCGCGGTCGGTGTCGAAGGTGGCGAACAGGGACATGGGGGCACTCCTGGCAGGACCGGCCGGGGAAGGCCGGTGGAAGATGAACCGCGGGTCCGGCGGGCGGCCCGGCAGCCCGCTATAATAACCGGCTGCCCCGCCCCCTTCCCGGCGCCGCCGGCGCCCGGACCCCCGGCGCCGAGGCGTCCTTCAGCGATCCCGGCCCCATGTCCATCGAACGCCTCCGCAACATCGCCATCGTCGCCCACGTCGACCATGGCAAGACCACCCTCGTCGACTGCCTGCTGAAGCAGTCCGGCACGCTGAACGAACGCACCGTGCTCGCCGAGCGCGTGATGGACAGCAACGACCAGGAAAAGGAACGCGGCATCACCATCCTGGCCAAGAACACCGCCATCACCTGGCAGGGCAACCGCATCAACATCGTCGACACCCCCGGCCACGCCGACTTCGGTGGCGAGGTCGAGCGCGTGCTGTCGATGGTCGACTCGGTGCTGATCCTCGTCGACGCGATGGACGGCCCGATGCCGCAGACGCGCTTCGTGACGCAGAAGGCGTTCGCGATGGGCTTCCGCCCGATCGTCGTGGTGAACAAGATCGACCGGCCCGGCGCGCGCCCGGACTGGGTGATCGACCAGGTGTTCGACCTGTTCGACAAGCTCGGCGCGACCAACGAGCAGCTCGACTTCCCGATCGTGTACGCCTCGGCGCTGCACGGCTACGCGAGCCTCGACGACGCCGCGCGCGACGGCGACATGACCCCGCTGTACGAAGCGATCATGCAGCACGTGCCGGCGCCGGGCGTCGACCCGGACGGCGCGTTCCAGATGCGCATCAGCCAGCTCGACTACAACAACTTCGTCGGCCTGATCGGCATCGGCCGCATCCAGCGCGGCAAGGTGCGCAAGAACCAGCCGGTCGCGGTGATCGACCGCGAGGGGAAGAAGCGCCAGGGCAAGATCGTGCAGGTGCTCGGGTTCCTGGGACTGGAACGCATCGAAGTCGAGGAAGCCGAGGCGGGCGACATCGTCGCGATCGCCGGCATCCAGGACCTGGGCATCTCCGACACGGTGTGCGCGCTCGACGTGCCCGAGGCGCTGCCGGCGCTGACCGTCGACGAGCCGACGATCAGCATGACCTTCCAGGTCAACAATTCGCCGTTCGCCGGCCACAAGGAATTCTCCGGCGGCAAGTTCATCACCAGCCGCCAGCTGCGCGAGCGCCTGGAGCGCGAGACGCTGCACAACGTCGCGCTGAAGGTCGAGGAGACCGGCGACGCCGACAAGTTCCTGGTGTCGGGCCGCGGCGAGCTGCACCTGTCCGTGCTGATCGAGACCATGCGCCGCGAGGGCTTCGAGCTCGCGGTGTCGCGCCCCGAGGTGATCATCAAGGAGATCGACGGCCAGCCGATGGAGCCGATCGAGCAGCTCGTGGTCGACATCGAGGAGCAGCACCAGGGCGGCGTGATGGAGAAGCTGGGCACGCGCAAGGCGCAGCTCAA
>DASTWT010000289.1:0-6198 GCA_035765815.1 Luteimonas sp.
TCGGTGTTGACCGACAGCAGCGCGTGCAGCGCCTTCGGGTCGTTCAGCGCCATCGCCTTGATGCGCGAATAGTTGTCGCTGCCGCCGCCCTCGACCATGTAGCAGGCGAGCGTCCAGGGGCTGCCTGAGAAGCCGATCAGCGGGACTTTGTCGTCGAGTTCGCGGCGGATCGTGCGCACCGCGTCCATCACGTAGCGCAGCTCCGTCTCCATGTCGGGCACGCCGAGCTTCGCGATCGCCGTGGCGTCGCGCACCGGGCGCTCGAACTTCGGGCCTTCGCCCTCGGCGAAATACAGGCCCAGCCCCATCGCGTCGGGCACGGTGAGGATGTCGGAGAACAGGATGGCGGCGTCGAGGTCGAAGCGGCGCAGCGGCTGCAGCGTGACCTCGCAGGCGAGATCGGGGTTCTTCGCCATCGCCAGGAAGCTGCCGGCCTGCGCCCGCGTCGCGCGGTACTCCGGCAGGTAGCGGCCGGCCTGGCGCATCAGCCACACGGGCGTGCGGTCGACGGGCTCGCGTCGCAGCGCGCGCAGGAAGCGGTCGTTCTTGGGGGGCACTGCGGTCTCCGGTTATTTCGGGGCGTCCACGCCTTGCGCGAACATCAGCTGGAAGCCCTTCTTCAGCTGCAGGTCGCGGGCGTGCTCGAACGCGGCCAGGGCTTCGGCCTGATCGAGGTACTGGTCGCGGCGCACGGTGCTGCGGCCGCCGGCCTGGCCGGTCTCGCGCACGAGCGTCCAGCCGCCGAGCAGGTCGCGCTCGAGCATGAGCTGGACGAATCTCGGGGCTTCGCGGCCGTCGGGGCGTTGTTGGAGCAGCAGGCGCATGGCGCGACTATTGTAGGGCTTGCAGCACCGCGTCTTCCGGCACGTCGGCGACCACGCGGGCGCGGCCGGGGCCTTCCCAGAGCACGAAGCGGAGGCCGGAAGCGGCGGCCTTCTTGTCCAGGCGCATGCGCGCGAGCAGCGCGGCGGGATCCAGGCCGGCGGGCAGGGCGGTGGACAGGCCCAGGCGCCGCAGCAGCGCGGCGAGGGCCGCGGTTTCCGCCGCCGTGGACAGGCCGAGGCGTTCGGACAGCCGCGCGGCCAGGACCATGCCGACGGCGACGGCCTCGCCGTGGTTGAGGCCGCCGGCGCCGCCCGCGTAGCCCTGCTCCGCCTCGATCGCGTGCGCGAAGGTGTGGCCGAAGTTCAGCAGCGCGCGCTCGCCGCGCTCGTACGGATCGCGCGCGACGATCGCGGCCTTGTGCGCGCAGCTGCGCGCGATCGCCTCGGCGAGGACGGCGTCGTCGCGCGCGAGCAGCGCATCGGCGTTCGCATCGATCCAGTCGAGGAAGGGCGCATCGGCGATCGCGCCGTATTTTGCGGTCTCGGCGAGGCCGGCGCGCAGTTCGCGGTCGGGCAGCGTGCGCAGCGTCGCCGTGTCGGCGAACACCGCGCGCGGCGGATGGAACGCGCCGACGAGGTTCTTGCCCTGCGGCAGGTCGACCGCGGTCTTGCCGCCGACCGAGGAATCGACCATCGCCAGCAGCGTCGTCGGCAGCTGCACGACGTCGATGCCGCGCATCCAGCACGCGGCGGCGAAGCCGGCGAGGTCGCCGACCACGCCGCCCCCGAGCGCGAACACGCAGGCGTCGCGCGTCGCGCCGAAATCGGCGAGCTCGCGCGCGAGTTCGGAGAAGCCCTGCAGCGACTTGGCGCCTTCGCCCGGCGCGACGACGCTCACCAGCGCCTGCGCCTCCGAGTGCGCGCCCAGCGCCGCGACCACGCGCGCGGCGTACAGCGGGGCGACGTTGCCGTCGCTCACCAGCAGCACGTGGCGGCCGCGCACGTGCCCGGCGAGCGCTGCGCCGTCGTCGAGCAGCCCGGGGCCGACGTGGATCGGATAGGGCCGCTCGCCGCCGACGTCGATGCGCCGCGCCGCGCTCACGATGTCGCCCCGGGCACGGGTGCGTGCCAGCGTCCGGCGATCCGCACGGCGAGCGCCTCGGCGGTGCCGGCGGCGTCGAGGTCGCGCGTGTCCACGGCCAGGTCGGCCACTTCGCGGTACAGCGGATCGCGCTCGCCCGCGAGCGCGCGCAGCCGCGCCTGCCGGTCCGCGCCTTCCAGCAGCGGGCGGTCGCCGCAGCCGTCCAGGCGGCGCAGCTGGGTCTCGGGATCGGCCTGCAGCCATGCGACCAGGCCGCGTTCGCGCAGGCGCCGGCGGTTGCCGGCGTCCAGCACGGCGCCGCCGCCGGTCGCGACCACCTGGCCGTCGCGGTCGAGGCAGCGCGCGAGCGCGGTGCCCTCGCGGGCGCGGAACGCGGCTTCGCCGTCGCGCCGGAACAGCTCGGCGATGCGCGCGCCGGCGTCGGCTTCGACCGCGGCGTCGAGGTCCACGAAGGGCAGCCCCAGGCGCCGCGCGAGCAGGGCGCCGGCGACGCTCTTGCCGGCGCCCATGGGCCCCACGAGGACGATGTTCGACGCGCCTTCCATGCGCCGGATGCTACCAGTGCCGGCTACTCGCCAGGATGGCGACCCCTTAGACTTCGGCCATGAACGGAGCCGCTCCATGACCCTGCGCGTCGCGCTGGCGCAGTTCGACTTCCCGGTGGGCGACGTGGCCGGCAACGCCGCGCGCATCGCCGCGCTCGCCGCCGAGGCCCGCGACGTCTTCGGGGCCGGCCTGGTGCTGTTCCCGGAACTGGCGCTGTGCGGCTATCCGCCGGAAGACCTGCTGCTGCGCCCGGGCTTCCTCGCCGACTGCGAGGCGGCGTTGCAGGAGATCGCGCGCGGCCTCCGCGGCATCGTCGCGGTGGTCGGCTGGCCGCAGGCGGCCGGCGCCGTGGTCTACAACGCCGCCAGCGTGCTGCGCGACGGCCGCGTGGAATGCACCTACCGCAAGCGCGAACTGCCGAACTACGCGGTGTTCGACGAGCGCCGCTACTTCGACGTCGATCCCGACGGCGAGGCCTGCGTGTTCGACGTCGGCGGCGTGCGCGTGGGCCTGGTGATCTGCGAGGACCTGTGGTTCCCGGAGCCGCTGGCAGACACCTGCGCGGCGGGCGCGCAATTGGTGCTGGTGCCGAACGCCTCGCCGTTCGAGCGCGACAAGCACGCGCAGCGCGACGCCCTGATCGCGCAGCGCGTCGCCGAAACGCTCGATGACGGGCAGGGCGGGCGCGGCGCGGCGCTGGCCTACCTCAACGTGGTCGGCGGGCAGGATGCGCTGGTGTTCGACGGTGCATCGGTGCTCGCCGACGGCGACGGCATCGTCCACCCGGCCGCGGCCGCGTTCGTCGACGACTGGCTGGTCGCGGACTTCGAGCCGGAGACGCGCCGCTTCAGCCCGGTGCACTGGACCGTGGACGGCGACGAAAGCCGCGATGCGCTCGCCTGGCGCGCGGTGGTGCGCGGGACGCGCGACTACTGCCGCAAGAACGGCTTCGGGAAAGCGTGGCTCGGGCTGTCGGGAGGCATCGATTCGGCGCTGGTGCTGGCGATCGCGGTGGATGCGCTCGGCGCGGAGAACGTCACCGCCGTGCGCCTGCCGTCGCGCTACACCGCCGGCCTCTCCAACGACCTCGCCGCGGTCCAGTGCGCGTCGCTCGGCGTGCGCCTGCTCACGGTGCCGATCGAGAAGCCGTTCCAGGGCTTCCTCGACGCGCTCGCGCCGCAGTTCGAAGGCCTGGAGACCGACACCACCGAGGAGAACCTGCAGTCGCGCAGCCGCGGCGCGCTGATGATGGCGCTGTCGAACAAGTTCGGCGGGCTGCTGCTGACCACCGGCAACAAGAGCGAGTACGCGGTCGGCTACGCCACGATCTACGGCGACATGTGCGGCGGCTACGCGCCGCTGAAGGACCTGTACAAGACCGAGGTCTTCGCGCTGGCGCGCTGGCGCAACACCGTCGGCGGCAGCGCGCCGAACGGCGGCGAGGTGATCCCGACCGCGGTGATCGAGCGGCCGCCGTCGGCAGAGCTGCGCGAGAACCAGCGCGACCAGGATTCGCTGCCGCCCTACGACGTGCTCGATGCGATCCTGCTGCGGCACGTGGACCAGGAGCAGTCGGCGGCGGAGATCGTCGCGGCCGGCTTCGATGCGGCGACGGTCGAGCGGGTGGTGAAGCTGGTGCGGACCAGCGAGTGGAAGCGGCACCAGGCCGCGCCGGGCCCGAAGGTGTCGCGGCGCGCGTTCGGCCGCGAGCGCCGCTACCCGATCAGCAACGGCTATCGATGAATAAAGAGGGGGCGAACCCCTTTTTCGTCAGCGGTCGAGCGCGGATTTCTCGCCCGCGAACGGGTTCAGGCGGCGGAAGTGCGACGGGTAGTCCGGCCACTCGCCGCGCAGCCACGGATGCTGCGGATCGTTCTTCTCGAGCACCCGGCGGGCGTCGTCGGCGAGCGCCTTGTTGCCGAGCCGCGTATAGGCCTCGGCCAGGACCGCGACGGCGTCGTTCTGGTTCGCCGTGCCCGGGTAGGTCTGGAGCACGTCGGTCGCGCGGTCGGCGGCGGCCACGTACGCGCCGCGGCGCAGGTAGTACAGGGCGACGTCGAGCTCGTGGCGCGCGAACAGGTCCCGCAGGGCCGACATCCGCTCGCGCGCGTCGGCCGCGTAGCGGCTGTTCGGATAGCGGTCGGTGACGATCTTGAAATCGTTGTAGGCCTGCTCCGGCGTGGACAGGTCGCGGCGGCTCGCGTCCAGCGACCACACCTTCTGCAGGAACACCGTGTCGCGGTTCGAGTTGACCAGGCCGCGCAGGTAATAGAGATAGGCGATGTTGCGGTGGGTCGGGTAGGTGCGGATGAAGCGGTCGATGGTGGAGATCGCGTCGTCGTTGCTGCCGCTCTTGAACTGCGCGTACGCGGTCTCCACCAGCGCCTGCTCGGTGTAGGCGCCGTACGGGTACTGGGCGACGAGCCGCTTGTAGATGGTGATCGCGTCGTTCCAGTCGCCCTTGACCATCTGGTCGTGGCCCCTGGCGTAGAGCTGGGCGACCGGCACGCCCTCGTTGGGGTCGCTGCCCTTGAACATCTTCCGGATGCCGCTGCAGCCCGACAGCAACAGCGCCGCCAGCAGGACCAGCAGGACGGGGCGCAGGAGGGAGGCGCGGGAAGAGCCTGGGGTCATGGGATCGTCTGGGGGCGGCGGGGGCACGAAGGTCGGATAATAGCAGCGCGGCCAGTGGCCGCACGTACGCGTCTCCAGCCACAGGACCCCGCCGCATGCCAGAAGTTCACGCCACGCAGCCCGCGCCCCGCCTGGCCCGGGTGCCGGGATCCGCGGCGGGGCGACGGTTCGACGCCGTCGTCGCCGAACTGTTCCCTGAATACTCGCGCTCCCGGCTCGCGGCCTGGATCAAGTCGGGCGACGTGCTGCTGGACGGCGCGCCGGCGCGGCCCCGCGATCCGGTGCGGGGCGGCGAAGCGGTGGAGCTGCGCGCCGTCGCCTCGCTCGAGACGGAGGCCGTGCCGCAGGACATCGCGCTCGACGTGCTGCACGAGGACGAGCACCTGTTCGTGCTCGACAAGCCCGCAGGCCTGGTGGTCCATCCGGGCGCGGGCAACCCCGACGGCACCCTGGTCAACGCGCTGCTGCACCGCGATCCGGCGCTGGCGGCGTTGCCGCGCGCCGGCATCGTGCACCGGCTCGACAAGGACACCTCGGGCGTCATGGTGGTGGCGCGCACGCTGCAGGCGCAGACCGCGCTGGTGGCGCAGCTGGCCGCGCGCGAAGTGCACCGGCAGTACCTTGCGGTGGTGAACGGCGCGCTGGTTTCCGGCGGCACCGCGGCCGCGGCGATCGACCGCCATCCGCGCGACCGCCTGCGCATGGCGGTGCGCGAGGACGGCCGCGACGCGGTCACCCATTTCCGCCTGCGCGAGCGCTTCCATGCGCACACGCTGCTCGAGTGCCGGCTCGAGACCGGCCGCACCCACCAGATCCGGGTCCACATGCAGCACCTGCGGCACCCGATCGTCGGCGATCCGTTGTACGGCGGGCCGCTGAAGCTGCCGCGCGGCGCCAGCGACGCGCTGGTCGAGGCACTGCGCGGGTTCCGCCGCCAGGCGCTGCACGCCGAGGTGCTCGAGTTCGCGCATCCGGTGGGGGGCGAAACGCTCCGCGTCGCCGCGCCGGTGCCCGCGGACCTGCAGGCGCTGCTGCACCGCGATCCGGCGCTGGCGGCGTTGCCGCGCGCCGGCATCGTGCACCGGCTCGACA
>DASTWT010000290.1:0-8209 GCA_035765815.1 Luteimonas sp.
GCATCGCCGATCTCCGGCAGGCTGTGCTCGGTCAGCTCCTTGGCCAGCGCCATGGCGACCTGGCGCGGCCGGGCCAGCGAACGCGTCCGCCGTTTCGACAACAAGTCCTTGATCTGCAGGCCGTAGTAGTCTGCCACGACCTTCTGGATGTTGGCGATGCCGATCGCCTGCTGCTGCGCGCGCAAGAGGTCGCGCAGCGTTTCCTGCGCGAACTCGGCGGTGATCGCGCGGCCGGTGAAGTTGGCGCGCGCGGCGAGCGTGTTGAGCGCGCCCTCGAGGTCGCGCACGTTCGAGCGCATCTTCTTCGCGATGAGGTTGGCGACGTCGTCCGGGATCACGGTGCCGCGCTCGCGCGCCTTCGACAGCACGATCTGCGCGCGCGTCTCGAAGTCGGGCGGATCGATCGCGACCGACAGGCCCCAGCCGAGCCGCGATTTCAGCCGCGGCTCGAGGCCTTCGACTTCGCGCGGATAGCGGTCGCACGTCAGGATGATCTGCTGCTTGCCGTCGAACAGCGCGTTGAAGGTGTGGAAGAACTCCTCCTGCGTGCGGTCCTTGCCGGCGAAGAACTGGATGTCGTCGATCAGCAGCGCGTCGATGCCCTGGAACTGGCGCTTGAACGCTTCCATGCCGCCGCTGGTCTTGTCGTACAGCGCCTTGGTGAAGGCGCTCATGAACTGCTCCGAGCGCATGTACATCACGCGCATGCCCGGGCGGTTGGCGCGCATCGCGTTGCCGGCGGCGAACATCAGGTGGGTCTTGCCCAGGCCGGTGCCGCCGTAGAGCAGCAGCGGGTTGTGCGCGCGGTCGCCCGGCTTCTGCGCGGCCTGCCAGGCGGCGGCGCGGCCGAGCTGGTTGCTGCGCCCCTCGACGAAATTGTCGAAGGTGTAGTGGTTGTCCAGGTGGCCCTGGAAGTCGGCGACGGGCGCGCGGTCGCCGCCCGCGCTCGTGCCGGTGCCGGCACCCGTGGTGGGCGGGGCGGGGGTGGCGCGGCGGAGCGAGCCGATTTCCAGGCTCACTTCGCTGCTGCCGGCGAAGTGCCCGAGCAGTTCGCGGATCCGGGCGAGGTAGCGGTCGCGGACCTCGTCGCGGACGAAGGCGTTGGGCGCATACAGCACGTACCCGTCGTCGCGCGGGCTGGCCTGGAGGGGCTTCAGCCAGGTGTGGACGTCCTCCGCCGGGAGTTCGGCTTCGAGGCGCTCGAGACAGCGGGGCCAGGCATCCATGAAGCGGGGGCGTCAATCCGGTGAGGCGGTCGGTCGGTTGCCGGCGGAAGCGCGTTTGCACACCGCCCCGGGGCGGTGCGTCGCGATTTCGCCGGAAGACGGCCAGCGTATCATCGCGGCCCCCGTGGCAGGGGACGCCGGGCGCCGCGCTCGACGCCGGTCCTCGGAAAGACGGGCTTTGGTTGACACCCGTCCCCGCACACCGCTAAAATTTCCAGTCTTTTCTGTCGGTTGAACCCTTCGAGCCCGCCATGGCCACCAAGCGCACCTACCAGCCCAGCAACCTCAAGCGCAAGCGCGACCACGGCTTCCGTGCCCGCATGAAGACCGCCGATGGCCGCAAGGTCCTCGCCCGTCGTCGTGCCAAGGGTCGCAAGCGCCTCTGCGCCTGATCCGCGCGGCCGCAGCCGCCGGCCGATGCCTTCGCAGCACAGTTTCCCGCCCGCCGCGCGCGTCCGCGCGCCGGCCGAGTTCGGCCGCGTCTTCGAAGGCGGTCGTCGTCATTCCGCGCCTGCGCTGAACCTGCACTGGTTGCGTGACGCGCAGCCTGCACGACTCGGCCTGGCCGTGTCGCGCAAGGTCGATCCGCATGCGGTCGGCCGCAACCGCATCAAGCGCCAGTTGCGCGACCAGTTCCGGCACCTGCGCGCGGCATTGCCGCCCGGCGCCTACGTCGTGGTCGCCCGTCCGCCCGCGGCGGCGCTCTCCAATCCCGCGCTCCGCGCCGTATTCCTCGCGCTGCTGCAGCGCGCCGGCGCGTTGCCCCCCACGGACCCGGCCGGCACAATGCCCGGCTGTCCTTCGCCGACCCCCACGTTGCCTTCCGAATGAACCAGACCCGCACCTTCCTGATCTTCGCCTGGCTCGTGGTGGCGACCCTGCTGTTCATGGCCTGGGAGAGCGACAAGGCGCCCCGGCCCGACGCGACGGCCGCGCAGCCGACCGGGGTCGCGGCACCCGCCGCTGGCGGCGGCGACAGCACCGTGCCTTCCGCGTCCGCGGCGGGAACGGTTCCGCAGGGCCATGCCGCGCCGACCATGCAGGCGTCCGCCGAGACGCCCACCGCGCCCAGCGCGCCCACCACACCGGCGGTCACCGTCACCACCGACGTGCTGCGCGTGGTCCTCGACGGCGGCGTGGTGCGCGAAGCCGACCTGCTCGCCTACCCGCAGGCGGCCACCCCCGGTGCCGCGCCGGTGCGCCTGTTCGCCTCGGACGCCGCTCGCTTCTACCAGGCGCAGAGCGGATGGGTGAGCACGACGAATGCCGCGCCCAGCCACGAAGCCGGCTTCCTGCCCGTCGGCGACCGGCGCGCGTACGCGTTGCCCGCGGGTGCCGAGCGCGTGGAAGTGCCGTTCCAGTGGACCGGCCCGGACGGCGTGACCATCCGCCGCACCTACGTCTTCACCCGTGGCAGCTATGCGGTGGAGGTGCGCGACGACATCGCCAACGCGGGCGCGAAGCCGTGGCAGGGATTCGTCTATCGCCAGCTCGAGCGCGTCCCGCCGGCGGTGAAGTCGGGCTTCACCCATCCGGAGTCCTACAGCTTCCACGGCGCGGCGTGGTTCGGCGCCGGCGACGGCTTCGAGAAGCGCAAGTTCGCGAAGTACGAGGAGGGCGGCAGCGTCGATGAGGCGGTGACCGGCGGCTGGATCGCGATGCTGCAGCACCACTTCTTCGCGGCGTGGATCCCGGGCGACAAGGACCAGGGCAAGTTCTCGCTCGCCGCACCGCGCGTCGGCGGGGCGATGCACGCGGTGATCCGCGACGTCGGCCCCGGCGTTTCGGTGGCGCCGGGCGCGAGCGCGGAAACGACGGCGCGCCTGTGGGTCGGCCCGAAGCTGGTGAAGCAGATCCAGGCACAGCACGTGCCGGGCCTCGAGCGCGCGGTCGATTTCAGCAGCTACGCGTGGCTGGCGTGGATCGCCGAGTTGCTGTTCGCCGTGCTCGCGTTCGTGCACGGCCTGGTCGGCAACTGGGGCTGGGCGATCATCGGCCTGGTCGTGATCGTCAAGGCGCTGATGTTCCCGCTGTCGGCGGCGCAGTACAAGTCGATGGCCAAGATGCGCCGCTTCCAGCCGCGCATCGAGCAGCTCAAGGAGCGCTACGGCGACGACAAGCAGAAGTTCCAGATGGCGATGATGGAGCTGTACAAGAAGGAGAAGATCAACCCGGTCGGCGGCTGCCTGCCGCTGCTGGTGCAGATGCCGATCTTCCTCGCGCTGTACTACACGCTGCTGGAATCCGTGGAGCTGCGCCAGGCGCCGTGGATCGGCTGGATCCACAACCTCACCGCGCCGGACCCGTACTTCATCCTGCCGGTGATCAACATCGCGGTGACGTGGGCAACGCAGAAGCTGTCGCCTGCCACTATCGCCGACCCGATGCAGCGCAAGATGATGCAGATCATGCCGGTGGCGATGGGCGTGATGTTCGCGTTCTTCCCGGCCGGCACGGTGCTGTACTGGGTCACCAACGGCAGCCTCGGCCTGCTGCAGCAGTGGTGGATGACCCGCAAGTACGGCGGGACGGCGAAGCCGGCCTGACGGCCGGCGCGGCGCGGGAGGCGGTATCGACGCGGGCGGCGCCAGCGGCAGGGAATCGACGGGCGCGGACGACACGATCGTCGCGGTCGCCACCGCTGCGGGCGCTGCGGGCGTCGGCATCGTGCGCCTGTCCGGCCCGCGCAGCCACGCCATCGCCGCGGCGCTGTGCGGTCGCGTGCTGCGTCCGCGGCATGCGCACCACGCGCGTTTCCTCGACGCCGGCGGCGAAGCGATCGACGACGGCATCGCGCTGCGCTTCGACGCGCCGCGCAGCTACACCGGCGAGGACGTCGTCGAGCTGCAGGCGCACGGCAGCCGCGTGCTGCTGCAACGCCTGGTCGAGCGCTGCTACGAGCTGGGTGCGCGCGTGGCGCGGCCCGGCGAATTCAGCGAGCGCGCGTTCCGCAACGGTCGCCTCGACCTCGCGCAGGCCGAAGCGGTCGCCGACCTCGTCGCGGCCGGGGACCTGGCCGCGGCCCGGGCCGCGCGCCGCTCGCTCGACGGCGCGTTCTCCCAGCGCGTGGACGCGCTCGCCGACGGCCTGCTCGCGCTGCGCGTGCACGTCGAGGCCGCGATCGATTTCAGCGACGAGCCGATCGAGGCGCTCGGGCTCGATGCGGTCGCCGCGCGCCTCGCGTCGCTCGCCGGCGAACTCGACGCGGTGCTCGCCGCCGCCGCGCGCGGGCAGCGACTGCGCGACGGCCTGCACGCGGTGATCGTCGGCCCGCCGAACGCGGGCAAGAGCTCGCTGCTGAACGCGCTGGCCGGCAGCGAGCGTGCCATCGTCACCGACATCGCGGGAACCACCCGCGACCTGCTCGTCGAATCCATCCGCAGCGACGGCGTCGAACTCACCCTGGTCGACACCGCCGGCCTGCGCGAAGGCGGCGACGCCATCGAGCGCGAAGGCATGCGCCGCGCGCGCGCCGAGCTCGAACGCGCGGACCTCGCGATCGTGGTCGTCGACGCCGCCGCGCCGGACGCGGGACGCGAGGCGGTGGCCGCCGCGGTGGCGCGCGCGCCGCGCCGGCTGTGGCTGCACAACAAGGGCGACCTGCTGCCCGCCGATGCGCCGCCGCCGGCACCCGGGCGGGCCGGCGATGCGGCGCTGCGGGTCTCGGCACGGACGGGCGCCGGCCTGGACCGGCTCCACGCCTGGCTCCGCGAAGCCGCAGCCGGGGCGGGAGGCGAGGGCGCCGACGGCGCGTTCAGCGCCCGCGCCCGCCATGTGGACGCATTGCGCCGGGCCGCGGCCGAACTCGCCGGCGGCCGGCAGGCGCTCGCGGGCGGCAGCCTGGACCTCGCCGCGGAGGCCCTGCGCGGCGCCCATGACGCGCTCGGCGAAGTGACCGGGCGGATCGTCCCGGATGCACTACTGGGTCACATTTTTTCGACCTTCTGCATCGGGAAGTAGTTGACAAATCGCCCGCCGTGTCGCGTCCTAGGGGGACGTGCCCGCACTGCACGGATAGGGGAGCTTCCAGATGTACCTTTCGAATGCCTACCAGGCGCGTCCCGCGCTGTTCCGGGTCGTCGCCCTCGTTTTGGTGTCTTGCGCCTTCGCCGGATGCAACAAGGACAAGGGCGCGGCCGCGCCGGATGCCGCCGCGGGGGCGGCGGCCACCCAGGCCGCCCAGCCCGCCGTCGCCGACAAGGTGAACGCGATGAGCGCCGACCAGCTGCGCGACGCGGCCGGCCAGGCCCTGCGCCAGCAGCGGCTGTACGCGCCCGGCGGCGACAACGCGATGGAGTACTACCTCGCGCTGCGCGACAAGCAGCCCAACGATCCGGCCGTGTCGAGCGCCCTGACCGACCTGATGCCGTACGCGCTGATCGCGACCGAGCAGAGCATCTCGCGCGACGACTTCAGCGAGGCCCAGCGCCTCTACGCGCTGATGGAGAAGACCGACGCCAAGGCGCCGGCGCTGCCGCGCCTGAAGCAGGCGATCGCCGACGGCCAGGCGGCCGCGGCGAAGAAGGCGCAGGACGAGCAGCTCGCGGCCGACGACCAGGCCAAGCGCCAGGCCGAAGTCGAGAAGCAGCGCATCGCCGACCAGCAGAAGCAGCAGAAGGAGGCGACCGAAGCGCTCGCGCAGCAGCAGGCCGCGGCCCCGCCGCCGCCGGCACCGGTGCAGCGTCCGGCGCCGCAGCAGCAGGCACCCGCGCAGCAGGCACCCGCCCAGCAGCAGGCGGCCGCGGCCCCGCCGCCGGTCCAGGCGCCGGCGCAGCGCGCGGCCAACGAACTGCGGCCGATCAGCACGCCCGCGCCGCAGTATCCGCGCCAGGCCGCGCGCCTCGGCCGCGCCGGGACGGTCGAGGTCGAGTTCACCGTCGGCACGGACGGCAGCGTGACCTCCTCGCGCGTGGTCAACGCGTCGCCGCCGCGCCTGTTCGACCGCGAGGCGCTGCAGGCGATCAACCGCTGGCGCTTCGCGCCGGTGAGCTCGCCGGTGACCAGCCGCCGCACGTTCAACTTCGAGCCGCAGGCCCAGTAGCCCGCCGGAGCCGAAGGTGGCACGAAAAAGGCCCGGTTCGCACCGGGCCTTTTTCCTTGCGCCTTGCGGCGCGGTCAGGAGGACACGGCCAGCCGTTCCTGGTGGTAGCGGCGCACCGCCGCGAACCAGAGGATGGCCGCGAGGCCGAACGCCGCGACGAAGTAGACGGCCCACTGGGCCGGCGTGGCCGCCTCGTCGCGGATCACCTTCAGCAGCATCTGGTTCTGGGCGAGGAACGGCACCGCGAACATCCACAACTGGTTCTTCACCGGGCTCACCATCAGGATCACCGTCGGGATCATCGGCAGCAGGATCAGCGCGGTGGTGTAGCTCTGCGCCTCCTTCACCGATTTCGCGGCGGCGGCGATGAAGGTCAGCAGCGAGCCGCCGAGGAACACCATCGGCAGCAGGACCACCAGCATCAGCGCCATCTGGCTGAAGCCGACCGCGAGCTGCTTCGCCGCGCCCGGGGCGAACGCCGCGCCGACGCGGAACGCGAGCAGCGTCAGCATCAGCGAGACGACGCCGACGCTGCAGGCCGCCGCGATCTTTCCGCTCACGATCGCGCCGCGGCGCGCGGGCGTGGCGAGCAGCGGCTCGAGCGACTGGCGCTCGCGCTCGCCGGCGGTGGTGTCCAGGACCAGCTGCAGCGAGCCCATGAAGGCGCCGAGGATCAGCAGGTACGGCAGCATCATCGCCGCCAGTCCCGCCCCGCGCGCCTCCGGCGTGGACAGGTCCTTGCGCGACACCGCCATCGGCGCGGCGACGGCGGGATTGACGCCGCGCGCGAGCAGGCGCAGCGCGCCGACCTGCTGGTTGTAACGGCCGAGCAGCGCCTCGAGCCGCTTCACCGGGATGTCGGCATCGTGCCGGGTCGAGTCGTGCACGACTTCGACCAGCGCCGGCTTGCCCTCGCGCCAGGACGACGCGAAATCGTCGCCGATGCGCAGGTACACGTCCTCGTCCTGGGCGCGGATCGCCGCGGCCGGATCGGCGACGTCCTTGCGCGCGATGCCCTGCGACGCGAGCCACGCCACCAGGTTGGGCGCGCGCTCGGCGCCGGCGATGGCGATCGACATCGGCTTCTCCAGCTGTTCCTTGGCCTTGCTCTCCCCGATCGTCGCCAGGCCCAGGAACAGCAGCGGGCCGAGCAGCGGCGCAAACAGCAGGGTGAGCGCAAGCGTGCGCCGGTCGCGCAGGAGCTCGAGCAGTTCCTTCTTCCAGACGGTGACGAGCGCCTTCATGCGTGCAGCCCTTCTTCGGATCCGATGAGGTGGACGAATGCGTCCTCGAGGTTGTCGCGGCCGGCCTGCTCGCGGATCGCGTCGGTGGTGCCGTCGGCGACGACGCGGCCGTGCGCGATCACCACGATGCGGTCGCAGAGCGCCGCGACCTCCTGCATGATGTGGCTGGAGAAGATCACGCAGCGGCCTTCGCCGCGCAGCTGCTTGAGGAATTCGCGCAGGCCGCGCGTGGTCATCACGTCCAGGCCGTTGGTCGGCTCGTCGAGGATGACGTTGCGCGGGTCGTGCACCAGGGCGCGCGCGATCGCGGTCTTGGTGCGCTGGCCCTGCGAGAAGCCTTCCGTCTGGCGGTCGAGGAAGTCTTCCATCTGCAGCGCGCCGGCCAGCAGCCGCGTGCGCTCGGCGATCGCGTCCGGCGACATGCCGTGCAGCTCGCCGAAGTAGCGGATGTTCTCGCGCGCGGTGAGGCGCTTGTAAACGCCGCGCGCGTCGGGCAGCACGGCCAGCGCGCGCCGGGCCGCCTCCGGATCGGCGGCGACGTCGCGGCCGTCGACCACCACGCGCCCGCTTTCGGGCTGCATCAGCGTGTACAGCATCCGCAGCGTGGTGGTCTTGCCGGCGCCGTTGGGGCCGAGCAGGCCGGTGATCTCGCCGTCGCGGGCCTCGAAGCCGACGTCGTCGACGGCGACCACGCGGGC
>DASTWT010000291.1:0-7400 GCA_035765815.1 Luteimonas sp.
GGCACCGGCTCGGTGCGCGGCGCCGGCAGCTTGGCGAAGTGCGCGTAGTCGCGGATGAAGCCCTCCAGGTGCCGCGCGCGCTCCTCGATGGTGGCCAGTGCGGTCGGCAGGCGCTCGTGCTGGCCGCGCCGCAGCAACTCCGCGCCGGAATGCGCGAGCGAGGCGATCGGCGCGAGCGAATTGTTGAGCTCGTGGCTGATCACCCGGATCACCTTCTTCCAGGTCTGCACTTCCTGGCGGCGCAGCTCGGCGGTGAGCGCGCGCAGCAGCACCAGCTCGTGGCGGCGGCCGTTGAGGCGGAAGTTCCGGCGGGCGAGGTGGTAGACCTCCTCGTCGTCGGCCTCGCCCACGCTGAACATGCCGTCGCCGCCGCGCTCGAAGGCTTCGCGCAGCGCTTCGTGGCTGCGCGCGAGCAGGCTGTCGAAGGACTGGCCCTCGAGCTTGTGGCCGTCGCCCATCAGCTTGCGCGCGGCGATGTTGGCGTGGACGACGCGCCGCGCGGGGTCGACCAGCAGCATCGCCACCGGCGTGTTCTGGACCATGGTGTCGAGCAGCAGCTCGCGCTGCACCAGGGCCAGGCGCTGCGCGCGCAGCGCGGCGCCGAGCGCGTTGTGGCTGGCGACCAGCTCGCCGAGCTCGTCGCGGCCGTCCCAGCGCACGCCGAAGGCGAAGTCGCCGTCCTCGTAGCTGGCGACGCTGCCGGCGAGTGCGCGGAACAGCGACTGCATCGGTGCGAACGCACGGCGCACGTGGTAGGCGAGCAGCGGCGCGAGCCCGCCCACCGCGACCAGCGCAGCCCAGACCGGCCGCAGCCACTGCGCCAGCACCACGGCCAGGGCCGCGGCCGCCACCAGGTAGACGAGCGCGAGCCCGGTGAACTGGAGGCTCAGGGGAACGCGCTGGCGCAGGCGCAACATGCGGGATCCGGTCAGTCGGCGCTGCCGCCGCCGTTGCGGGTGATGCCGTGGCGCTCCATGCGCCGGTACAGCGCCTGGCGCGACAGGCCGAGGTCCGCCGCGGCCTGCGCAAGCACGCCGCCGTTGCGCTCGAGCGCGGCCTCGATCTGCGCGCGATCGGGCTCGGCGCCCGCCGCGCCCGCGTCGCCGCCGGCGCCGGCCGCAGGCGCGGACGCGGGCGCTTCTGGCAGCCCGAGGTCCGACGCCGCGATCTCCGCGCCGCGCGCCAGCAGGCCTGCGCGCTGCAGCGTGTTGCGCAGCTCGCGCACGTTGCCCGGCCACGGGTGCGCGAGCAGCGCGCGTGCCGCGCCTTCGGACAGGCGCTTGCCCTCGGCCAGGAAATGGCGCGCGAGCGGCAGGATGTCGTCGGGGCGTTCCGCGAGCGGCGGCAGCCGCAGCTCGATCGCGTTGAGCCGGTAATACAGGTCTTCGCGGAACTGGCCCGCGCGGATCAGCGCCGGCAGGTCTGCGTTCGTCGCGCTGACCACGCGCACCCTGACCTGCAGCTCGCGGTTGCTGCCCAGCCGCTGGAACCGGCCGGTCTCGAGCACGCGCAGCAGCTTCACCTGGCCCGCGGCCGGCAGCGTGCCGATCTCGTCGAGGAACAGCGTGCCGCCGTCGGCGGCCTCGAACTTGCCTTCGCGCGACTTCGACGCGCCGGTGTACGCGCCCGCCTCGGCGCCGAACAGCTCGGCCTCGACCAGGTCCGCCGGGATCGCGCCGCAGTTGAGCGCGACGAACGGGCCGTCCTTCACCGCCGAGTTGGCGTGCAGGATCTCGGCGATCTTCTCCTTGCCCGCGCCGTTGGGCCCGGTGACCAGCACCGGCAGTTCCGAGCGCGCGACCTGCCCGGCCAGCGCGAGCACGCGCTCGCTGGCGGCGTCGGCGAACACGAAGCCGCGCAGGTCGAGGTCGCGCTCGAGCGCGTTGCGCCGGCGCTGCTCGCGGCCCTGCGCCTGGGCGAGCGCGCGCCGCGTTTCCGCGAGCTCGAGCAGGTTGTTGACGCTCGCCAGCAGCTTGCGGTCGTCCCACGGCTTGGCCAGGTAGTCGGCGGCGCCGGCGCGCACGAGCTCCACCGCGGCTTCCAGGTGGGTCCATGCGGTGAGCAGGATCACCGGCAGGTCCGGATGCGCGTCGCGGATGCGCGCGAACAGCGCCGCGCCCTCCTCGCCGGACGTGGTGTCGGCGCGGAAGTTCATGTCCTGGACCACGAGGTCGATGCGCTCGCGCCCGAGGATCGCCAGTCCTTCCTCGGGCGTCGTCGCGGCGCGCGTGGCCACGTCGTGCAGCGAGAACAGGGTTTCCAGCGCGGTGGCGACCGCCGGGTTGTCGTCGATGACGAGGATCGTGGGCATGGGCGTCCTTATACCGTCCCGGGCGGGCGCCGTGCAGGCGCCCGCCGCTTCCGTCGCGGCTTCAGCCCGCGCGCAGGATGTCCCCGATCCGCCCCAGCGCGACGAAGGGCGCCAGCAGCAGCACCAGGACCAGGCTCAGCAGATCGTCCATGGCAGTCTCCCGGTCGAGGTCAGACGCTGCGGGTCGCCACCGCCGGCGGCACGGCCGCGGCGCGCCGCGCCGGGCCGAGCACCGACAGCTGGCCGAGCAGCCACAGCACCAGCGCGCCGACCGGCAGGTACAGCGCCGGCAGCCGCGGCAGTTCCGCCTTCGACATCATCAGCTGGTTCAGGCCGTAGGCCAGCAGCATGCCGATGACGATGCCGGCGGTGGCGAGGATGAAGTTCTCGGTCTGGAAGTAGCGCAGGATCTGCGCGCGGGTGGCGCCGAGCGCGCGGCGCACGCCGATCTGCTTGGTCCGCTGCTGCACCCAGAAGCTCGCGAGGCCGACGATGCCGAGCGCGGTCACCACCAGCAGCGCGACGCACACGATCACCAGCATCCAGGCCATCGCGCGGTCGGAGCGGTAGAAATCGGCGCGCATGTTCTCCATCGTGTCCTGCTCCAGCACGATGCGGCGCGGACCGTTCTTCTGCAGCGCCTCGACCGCGGCCTTCAGGACCTCGCCGCGGCGCGAGGGATCGGCCACGCGCACCAGGTAGTTGCCGCCGACGGTGTACGGCGTCCAGATCGGCAGGATCATCGAGTAGTGGTACGCCTCGGGACCGCCCTGGTTGTTCGGGCGCGCGAGCTTGTCGACGACGCCGACCACGCGCGAGCCGCTGTCGTCGCCCCAACTGTAGAGCGTCTTGCCGATCGGGTCCTGGCCCGGCCACAGCTTTTCGGCCATGTCGGTGGTGATGATCGCGGTCGGGACGGCCACGTTGGTGCCGGGCTTGTTGACGGTGTCCCAGTCGAGCAGTTCGTCGGCGTTGAAGTAGCGGCCCTTGACAAGCTTCAGGCCCAGCGTCTGCGGCAGCTTCTCGTCGCCCAGGTAGACGGTGGAGCTGAGGGTCTGGTGCGTCTGGTCCGGGGAGAGGTTCACCGAGCTGTTCCAGGAGCCGCCGCCGAAGGTCACCTGGTTGGTGACGCTCGCCGAGGTCACGCCGGGCAGCGCGCGCAGCACCGCGAGGTCGCTGCGGGTGAGGGCGGCGGCGTTGTCGTCGGTGCCGATGCCGGTGATCTGGATGCGGACGATCTCGTTCTCCGCCTGCCCGGTCGGCCGGTGCATGCGGTCCAGGCGGCCGGCGATGAGGAACAGGGCGTTGCAGATGATCGCGCAGCTCAGCGCGATCTCGAGCACGATCAGCGCGGAGGCGGTCTTGTGCCGGCGCAGCGTGGAAAGGATGGGGCGCAGTTCCATGTGGGTTCTCCGGAAGGGGCGCGTTACTGCGACTTGAGCTGCATGGCGGGCGTGACCTGGCAGGCCTGCCAGGCCGGCACCAGGCCGGCGAGGACGCTGGCGGCGATCGCGAGCACGAAGGTCGTGGCCAGCATCGGCACGTCCAGGTGGATCAGGTCCGAGAAGCCCGTCGGCTGCTGGCGGATCGCCCACAGCCCGAGCCACGCGAGCGCCAGCCCGAGGATGCCGCCGGCCAGGCCGACGGTGCCGGCTTCGACCAGGCATTGCGCGAAGATCGCGCGGCGCGACGCGCCGAGCGCGCGGCGGACGCCGATCTCGCTGGAGCGGCGCAGGAACTTCGCCAGCAGCAGGCCGACCGTGTTCAGCAGGCACACCAGCAGGAAGCCGAAGGCCAGCCACACCTGCATGCGCACGTCGCCGGGCACGACCTTCTGGTAGTCCAGCCATTGCATCACGTTGCGCAGGCGCACATTGGTCGGGCGCTGGTAGCGGCCGTTGGCGCGCTGCTGGTCGGAGTAGTTGCGCAGGTACTGCAGGTACTCGTCGGCCTTGGCCGGCGAATCGAGCTCGACCCAGTACTGGATCCAGGTGCAGGGCGCGTTGACGCCGGTCTCGCCTTCCGGGTCGTCGCTGTCGTTGCTGTCCCAGCAGTTCATGCTGCCGTTGCGGTCCATCTTCAGGTCGCGCGAGGTGGAGAACGGCACGTAGGCCAGCTCGGGCTCGCCGAAGCGGTTGGAGTTGACGTCGTAGAACTTGGGCGCCGGGCGCCACTTGTCGAGCACGCCGACCACGCGCATGTCGTTGCCGTTCATGCGGATGGTCTTGCCGACGCTGTTGGCGCCGCCGAACACCTTGTCGTTGAGCTCCTTCGCGATGACCACGACGCGGTCGCGGCGCTGGTCCTCGGTGGCGCTCCAGCCGCCGCCGTACAGGAAGGGCGTCTCGAACATCGGGAAGAAGTCGGCGCTGGTGTAGCGGGCGTCCACGTAGAACGGATCCAGGCCCTGCTTCTGCGGCTCCACCGCCACGCTGCCGCCGGTCATCATCGCCTGGCGCAGGCCGTGCTTCTGCCGCAGCAGCTCCTCGGCGTCGTAACGCGTGAACTGGTCCTCGGGCTCCTCGCCGGCGGTGTAGCCGTTCATCGTCGCGGGATCGAGCTGGGGCGTGAACAGGCGGTCGCTCTTCTGCGGGATGGGGTCGCCCGAGAGGACGTGGAAGATCGTCAGCGTGGTCATGCTCGCGCCGATGCCGAGCGCGATCGCCAGCACCATCAGCGCGGTCAGGATCCGGTTCCGGCGGAAGCTGCGCAGGGCGAGATCGAAGTAATAGGCGAACATTGGCGGCTCTCCGGGTCAGCCCTGCGATTCGGCCAGCGCCGCGGATGCGAGGCGGCTCAGGCTCGGCTCGACGCTCAGGTCGGTCGCCATGCCGTCGACGATGTGCACGTTGCGCTGGGCACGCGCTGCGAGCTCCGGGTCGTGCGTCACCATGACGATGGTGGTGCCCTTGGCGTTGATGTCCTCGAGCAGTTCCATCACGCCGCGCGCCATCTGCGAGTCGAGGTTGCCGGTCGGTTCGTCGGCGAGCAGCAGGCGGGGCGTGCCGGCGAGCGCGCGGGCGATCGCGGCGCGCTGCTGCTGGCCGCCGGAGAGCTCGGCCGGGTAGTGCTTCATGCGCGAGGCCAAGCCCACCTGGCCCAGCGCTTCCTCGATCCGGCGCTTGCGCTCGGCCGCGTTCATCCCGCGATAGCGCAGCGGCACGTCGCAGTTGTCGAACAGGTTGAGGTCCGGGATCAGGTTGAAGCTCTGGAAGATGAAGCCGATCTTCTGGTTGCGCAGCTTGCTGCGCGCGTCGTCGGAGAGCCCGCTGACGTCCTGGTTGTCGAGCAGGTAGGTGCCGCCGGTGAACGTCTCAAGCAGCCCCGCGATGTTGAGGAACGTGGTCTTGCCCGAGCCCGAGGGGCCGGTGACGGCGACGAACTCGCCTTCGCGCACGTGCAGGTCGAGGGCCCGCAGGGCGTGCGTCTCGACGAGTTCGGTGCGGTAGACCTTGCTGACCTGGCGCATCTCGAGCATGGCAATTTCCTCTTTCTCTGTAGAGCCGAGCCATGCTCGGCTTTGGGATTGGATGGAGCCGACCATGGTCGGCTCTACATGGGTCAATTGATCACTACGCGCTCGGCGTCGCCGAACAGGTCGCTGCCGGACACGACGATGCGGTCGCCTTCCTTCGCGCCGGACACGATCTCGACCGCGCCGAGGCTGCTGGCGCCGGTCTGGATCCGGCGCTTGACCGCGGTGTCGCCGTCCATGACGTAGGCGCTGGTGCCGCCGCCCTGCTCCAGGAACGGGCCGCGGTCGACCATCAGCACGTTGCGCCGCGTGTCGAGCAGGATCCGCGCGGACAGGCGCTGGTTCTGGCGCAGGCCCGGCGGCTGCTTGTCCTTGAACCGCAGGCGCGCGGTCACCTCGCCGTTCACGACTTCGGGCGAGACGGCGCTGACTTCGCCGGCGTACGGCTGGCCGGCGCCGCTCGTGAGCTGCGCGGGCATGCCGATGCCGAGGTCGCGGGCGAAGCTTTCGGGCACCTTGATCTCGACCTCGAACTTCGACAGGTCGACCACGCTCAGCACCGGCGCGTTGATCGCGACGTTTGCGCGCTGCGCCACCTGGACCTGGCCGACCTGGCCGTCGAACGGCGCGCGCAGCGTCAGCGCGTCGACCTGGCGCTGGATTTCGGCGACGACTTCGCGCTGGCGGTCGGCGAGCAGGCGCTTGTTGCGGATGTCCAGGCCGGCGCCCTTCGACTGCAGGCCGTAGTCCTGCTGCGCGTGCTGCAGGCCGATGTCGGCGCTCTTGAGCGCGTCCTCCGAGCGGGCGACGTCGATCTGCGCGACCGCGCCGCCGTCGTAGGCCTTGCGGTTGCGCTCCAGGTCGCGCGACGCGGCTTGGCGCGTGATCTGCGCCTGGTCGAGCGCCTTGCGCGCGGTGGAGCGCGCGAGCTCGGCGTCGAGCGCGGCGCGGCTGGCCTCGGCCTCGACGCTGGCGAGCGTGGCTTCCTCCTGCGCCAGCTTGCTGCGCAGTTCCGGGCTGTCGATCTCGGCGAGCGCGTCGCCCGCCTTCACCGCGTCGCCGGCCACGACCTTCAGCGTGACCGTGCCGCCGGCGATGGCGTACAGGGTCGGACTGTTGGCGGCGATCACGCGGCCGTCGGCCGAGATGTCGCGGACCAGGTCGCCGCGCTTGACCTCGGCGATGCGGACGCGCGAGGCGTCGAACGAACGGCTGCCCGCCGTCCAGCCGGTCACGAGCCAGACGGCGAGCAGCAGCACGCCCACCGCGACGCCGGCGGCGACGAGGGTTTGCCGGCGCTTCACGTTGCGCTGGCGGCCGGTGGCGACGGGGCGGTCCTGGGCGGAGGTGTCGCGGATGCTCATCGGAATCCTGTTTGGGGGTGGTGCGGTCCTGCCCTGTACCAAAGCAGGATGCGTGCCAACCCCAAAGCGTTGCCGCGGCTTGGGTTTTTCGTCGCGTCCGGGTGTCCGGGCGTCCGCCGGACACGTCCGGCGGACGGTCCGGCCGGCTAAACTGCGCCCTCCCCCCGAGCCAGCCCCAGGAGACCCGGCCCATGTGCGGAATCGTCGGTGCGATCGCGGATCGCGACGTGGTGCCGGTCCTGATCGAGGG
>DASTWT010000292.1:0-4434 GCA_035765815.1 Luteimonas sp.
GCCGAGCAGCACGACGGTGGCGCCGCCGTAGCGGTCGTAGGCGGCGCCGAAGGCTTCCGCGTCGTCCGGATCCGGCAAGGGCTCGACGGTGGCCGCGAGCAGCGCCGGGATCGAGGCGCGCTCGCGTTCGCGCCGCGGCGCCTTCGCCGGCGCTTGCGGTTGCGATTGCGGTGGCGGCTGCGACGCCGGTTCCGGGCCGTCCGCCACCGGCGTGTCGTCGCGCCAGGCGTGCGCGCCGACCAGCGGCACGAACAGCACGTCGCCGAGATCCTCCTCGCGCCACGCGTCCTCGCCGGTGCGGGTGAGCTTGAGCAGGTGCTGGCGCCGCTGCGTCGGGCCGACCGGCATGATCAGCCGGCCGCCGACGGCCAGCTGCCGGCGCAGGGTGTCGGGCACGTCCGGCGCGCCGGCCGCGGCGAGGATCGCGTCGAACGGCGCTTCCTCCGGCCAGCCGCCGCTGCCGTCGCCGGTGCGGACCACGACGTTGCCGATGCCCAGCCGCTGGAGCCGCGCGCGCGCGAGCGACGCGAGTTCGGCATGGCGCTCCACGGTGAACACTTCCGCCGCGAGCCGCGACATCACCGCGGCGGCGTAGCCGGAACCCGCGCCGATCTCGAGCACGCGGTCGCCCGCGCCGAGTTCCGCGGCCTCCAGCATCAACGCCACGATGTAGGGCTGCGAGATCGTCTGCCCCGCCTCGATCGGCAGCGGCGAATCCTCGTAAGCGAACTCGCGCATGCCGGCGCCGAGGAACTCCTCGCGCGGCACCGCGCGCATCGCCCGCAGCACGCGCTGGTCGCGGATGCCGCGCGCCTCGACCTGGCGGTCGACCATCCGCTTCCGCTGGGCCGGGAAGCCGTCCATGCGGACAGCACTACTCCCGGGCGCGTCAAGGCGGCGTCGCTGCCTCCGCGCGCGGCGCGTCGTGCATGAACAGCGCCCCGATCGCGAGCGCGGTGCGGTACGGCTCGGGCTCGTTGCGATCGCTGAGCAGCACCACCGTGAGACGGCGCCGCGGCCAGCGCACGATCACGTTGCGGAAGCCGATCGTCTCGCCAGAGTGCCACAGCGTCTCGCCGGTGATGCGCCAGCCGAAGCCGTACTGCGCCTCGTAGCCTTCGCCGGTGACCTCGACGTGCGGCGAGAACGCCAGCGCGCGCGAAGCGTCGCCGAGCAGGCGGTCGTCGTACAGCGCCGCGTCCCAGCGCGCGAGGTCGTCGATCGACGAGTAGATGCCGCCGTCGCCGAGGACCGCGCTGGTCGTGCTCTGGTCGGTGCGCGTCCAGCCTGCGTCCGGCGCGCTGCCCTCCGTCTGGCTGCCTTGAGCCTGCGTGTAGCCCCAGGCGCGATGCGGCGGCTCGCGGCCGCCGGCGACGTAGGCCAGCGTGTCGTGCATGCCGAGCGGGCCGAAGATGCGCGCCTGCAGGAAGTCCGGGTAGGCCAGGCCCGACGCGCGCTCCACCACCAGCGAAAGCAATGCGTAGGCGCTGTTGCTGTAGCGATACGAGGTGCCGGGCGCGAAGTAGAGCCGGTTCTGCTTCGACAGCAGCGCGAGCACGCCGGCGTCGCGGATCTGGCCCTGCCAGTCGTCGCCCATGAGGTCCTCGTAGTCGACGAGGCCGGAGGTGTGCGTGAGCAGGTGGCGCAGCGTGATCGCGTCGGCGGCGGGCGGGAGCTCCGGCAGCCACTTGCGGGCCCTGTCGTCGATCGAGAGCTTGCCGTCCTCCTGCAGCAGCAGGATCGACGCCGCGGTGAACTGCTTGCTGACCGAGGCCAGGCGGTAGTCGGTCGCCGGCCCCGCCTCGACGCCGGCCTCGAGGTCGGAGCGACCGTAACCGCGGCGCACGACGGGCTCGCCGTCCTTGAGCACGAGGAGCGAAGCGCCCGGCACGTTGCCGTCGTAACGCTGCATCAGGCGGTCGATCGCGGCTTGCGGCATCGGCATGTCGGGGGCGGTCACGGGGACGTCGTAAAGGGTGTGCGGGCTCGGTTCGGGCTGCAGCGTGTAATGCCACCACTCCATCGGATAGTTGCGGAAGCCTTCCGCCGCCATCGCGTCCAGCAGCACGTGGCGGTTCGCGTGCTGCGCGGGCGTCGCCTCCGGCGAATCGGTGTTGGCGAGCGGGGCGAACCAGTCGAAGCCGGTGCCCATGTCGAGCGGCCTGCAATCGGCGTCGCGGTCGTCGCATTGCAGCAGCGTGAGGTCGACCGTGCCGCCGCGGCTGTGGCCGGAGACGGGCGCGATGTAGCCGCCAGTGAGCTGCGACTTGTCGAGATCCGGGTAATGCGCCGCCTTGGTGCGCTGGTCGGCGGCGTCGGCGACCCAGCGCATGAAATGCGCGACCGCGCGCGCGGGGCGGTAGCAGTCGAAGATGCGCAGGCGCTGGTGGCGCGCGCGCAGCGACGCTTCGACGCGCGCCAGGGCCTCGGCGGCGTCGCGCTCGAGCCAGCAGCGGGGCGCCTCGTAGCCGTCGACGGGCGCGCCGACGAAGTTGTCGCTGCCCGCATACGCGATCTGCTGCGACATGTCGGGCACGAGGCTGCGGATGTCGACCATGCCGGCTTCGGCCATCGTCTTCGCTGGCGACAGGACCGGTGCCGGCGCGTCCTGCGGCGCCGGCGCGGCAGCGGCGTTCCCGGCGACGGCGAGCCCCAGCGCCAGCAGCAGCGTCCCGGCGGTGGCGCGCGTCCTACTCACAGCCGCCCACGCGCGCGAACGCGAGGTCCTCGTAGTCGGAGCTGAAGTCGCCGTCCGGATCGATCTTGGCCATGTGCAGGGTCTTCGCGTCGCCGCTGCCGGCGAAATCGAGCCAGGCATCCAGGTCCACCGCGACGTCGTCCCAGTGCAGCAGGTAGCGGCCGTCCAGCGTGCCGATCATGCCGTGCATCTTCGGCGACTTCGCCGAGCGCCATTCCACGCCCTCGCCCGCCGGGCAGATGCGGACGTCGCCGAACCACGGATCGCGCCAGGTACCGAGCCATTCCTGCATCTGCGCGGGCGTCACCGGCACGCGCTTCGACGCGTCGGGCAGCGCGGGCGCCGGCGATTGCTGCGCGGCCGCGGCCGCAGCGGGCCGTTCCAGGTCGTCGGCATAGCCGTCGACGCCCAGCGACTTGCCGGGCGCGGTGAACAGCTTGAGCAGCGACTCGCCCAGCACCGTGCGGGCGCGGTCGCCTTCGCCGTTGATCATGAACACGAAGCCCGAGCGGCGGTCCGGCAGCAGCAGCAGCATCGAGTACATGCCGCCGAGCGTGCCGGTGTGCGACACCGTCCACTCGCCGTCGGCGTCGGCGAGGCGGAAGCCGAACGCGTAGGCGTAATAGTGGGTGCCGTCCCAGCGCTTCTTCAGCGAGGAGATCGGCATCGGCGTGCGCGCCTTCCACATCTCGGCGCGCTGCGCCGGGCCGAGCCATTCCAGCTGCGCGGGCGTCGGCACCAGCCAGTTGCGCGCCCAGGCGAGCATGTCGTCGAGGCTGCAGCGGATGCCGCCGGCCGGCGCCGAGGCGATCGCCGGCACCACCGGCGGATCCTCGCGCATCGGCACGTTGGCGTCGCCGTCGCGCATGTGCGGCTGGGCGACGCTGCCGGCGTCGGCCAGCGAGAACTCGCCGACGCGGCATTCGTCGAGGCCGAGCGGCCGGAACAGCTCGCGGCGGACGACCTCCTCGTACGAACCGCCGCCCGCCGCCGCGGCGACCTGGCCGGCGACCACGTACAGCAGGTTGTCGTAGGCGTAGCCCGCGCGGAACCCGTAGGCCGGCTTGATGTAGCGCAGGCCGTGGACGATGTCGTCGCGGTCGAACAGGTTCGGCTCGGGCCACAGCATCAGGTCGCCGCCGCCCTCGGGCAGGCCGCTGTCGTGCACGAGCAGGTCGCGCACCGTCATGTGTTCCGTCACCCACGGGTCGTGCATCGCGAAGCCCGGCAGGTGCTTCACCACCGGATCGTCCCAGCCGAGCTTCCCCTGCTGGACGAGCCGCGCAAGCGTGCTCGCGGTCATCGCCTTGCTGTTGGAGGCGATCTTGAACAGCGTGTGCGGGGTGACGCGGTCGCCGGAGCCGGCGACGGTCTCGCCGTAGCCGCGGGCGAAGACGACCTGGCCGTCCTCGATCACGCCGACGGCGATGCCCGGCAGGTGGTAGCGCGCGATCGTCGCCTGCACGGTGGCGTCGATGGCCTGCTCCGAAGGCCCGGCCGCCGGGGATCCGCCCTGCGCCGCCTGCGCCGCCTGCGCCGCCTGCGGCGCCGCGGACGCCGCGCCCGCGCAGAGCAGCAGCCCCAGCGCCGCCACACGCGCGCTCACTGCGCGGCCCCGCGCTCGCGCGCCGCCTCGTCGATCGCCGCCTGCCACACGCGCAGCAGGTTGCCGCCCCAGATCTTCGCGATGTCGGCCTCGCTGAAGCCGCGCGCGCGCAGCGCCGCGGTCACGTTCG
>DASTWT010000293.1:0-12322 GCA_035765815.1 Luteimonas sp.
CGGCGGCGCGACCGGGGTCAGCGGACGGTCAGGTCCGGACCGCGGCCGGCGGTTAAATTCCTGCGATCCACGCCACGACAGGATCCCGCATGCCCGCGCGCCCCGCCACCCGCCTGCTCCCATCCCTGCTGCCGGCCCTGCTGCTGGCCGCGGCCGCCACGACGCCGCGACCCGCGCTCGCGCAGGCCCACGCAGGCCTCGCGCCGGCCGGCGGCAGCCAGGCCCAGGGCGACTGGAGCGGCCGCGGCGAACTGGGGCTGGCCCTGTCGAAGGGCAACACCGACAGCGAGAGCTTCATCGGCAAGTTCGACGTCGGCTACAGCGACACGCTGCGCAAGTACGCCTTCGGCGCCTCCGCGCAGTACGCGACCACCGACGGCGAGGAAAGCGCGCACCGCTACGACCTCTACGGCACCAGCGGCTTCCGCCTGGACCCGCGCCGCTACCTGTACACGTCGCTGCGCACCGGGCGCGACGACTTCGGCACCTACGAATACCAGTGGACCGCGGCCGCCGGCTACGGCTACGAGGCGATCCGCAGCGACCGCCAGCGCCTGTCGTTCGAGCTCGGCCCGGGCTATCGGTTCGCCAAGGACCAGGCCACGCGCGTCCACCACAACCAGGCGATCGGCCGCGGCTTCGCCGACTGGAACCTCAAGCTCACGGACACCGCGACGCTGGTGGACACGCTGCTGGTGGAATCGGGCAGCGAGAACACCTTCTCGCGCAACCTGTTCGGCGTGCAGGTCGCGGTGAGCAAGGGCCTGGCGATGAAGGCCGGCCTGGAGACGCGCTACAACAGCCACGTCGACCCGGGCATCAGCAACACCGACAACCTGACGACCGTGAACCTGGTCTACGACTTCAAGTAGGCCGGCAGGTCGCGCGCGCCGCCTCCTGTCGCCCGGTATCACCCGAGGCCGCCGTCCGGTCGCGGCCCGCCTCCTTCGCGCGATAGAGCGCCGCATCGGCGCGCTGCCGCAATGCGTCGGCGGCCTCGCCGCACCGCCATTCCGCCACGCCCAGGCTGACCGTGACCCTTGTCGCCGGCGCAATGTCGCCGAACGACGCCTCCGCGACGAGGCGGCGCATGCGCTCGGCGATCTCCACCGCCACGGCCTCCCGCGCGCCCGGCAGCACGAGCAGGAACTCCTCGCCGCCGATCCGACCCATGCGGTCGCCATTCCGCGCGCCCTCGCCGGCCAGCGCCACGACCCGGGACAGCGCGCGATCGCCGGCGTCGTGGCCGAACACGTCGTTGATGCGCTTGAAGTGATCCACGTCGAAGGCCACCACCGACAAGGGCTCGCCGGAGCGGCGGCGACTCCGCAGCTGTACGTCGAGGAAGGCGAGGATGCCACGGCGGTTGGCGATGCCGGTCAGCTCGTCGGTGGCGGCGATGGCGCGCAGGCGCCGCAGCTTCAGGAGCTGGCGCAACGCCAGCGCCGCCAGCACCGCCAGCAGCAGGGCGCCCAGGGCGATCGCGATGCGTTGCAGCCGACGTTCGCGCACAGCGGCCGCCAGCGCGGCCCCGCGGCTGGCGTTCTCGGCTCGCAAGGCGCGATTGGCCTCGCGGGTGCGCTCGGTGTCGAACTGCACGCGCAAGCGCGAGGTACGCGCTTCGAGCAGCGCCTTGTCGACCGCCTGCTGCGCGTCCGCTTCCGCCCGCAGCGCCGTGTACGCCTCGCGCCAACGCCCCAGTTCGGCGTAGGCCAGCGCACGCTCGCCATCGATGCGGACCAGGAACCGCTGGTTCCCGCGCGCCGAGAAATACGCACGCGAGGCATGCAGGTCGCGCAGCGCCGCCTCGCGCGCGCCGGCCAGGCGCAGCGCGATGCCGCGGGTCAGCCGGGTGCGCGCGACGCTGTCGCCGTCGCCGGCGTGCAAGTACCAGGCCAGCGCGTGGTCGATCGACTCGAGCGCGGCCGTCGCCCGCCCCTGCCTCGCGAGCACCGCGCCGATCACGCGGTGCGCTTCGGCCATCGACGCCGCGTCGCCGAGCGCCTGGTAGATCGCGTAGGCGCGCCGGTACTCCGCCAGGGCCCTGGCGTCGTCGCGGCGGCTGTCGTAGGTCGCGCCGAGGTTGAAGTGCGCGGTCGCGACTTCGCCGCGGTTCCCGGCTTCGAGGTTCCGCGCGAGCAATTCGCGGTAATAGGCGATGGCCTTGTCGTATTCGCCGACGTTGGGATCGGCGTAGAGGTTGGCCATCGCGTTCAACACGTAATCCTGGCTGCCGCGCGCGCCTTCCGCCCGGTACAGGTCGTAGGCGCGCTTGAGGTCGCCGATGGCGCCTTCGTACTCGCCGGCGAAATGGAGCTGTTCGCCGCGGCCGGTGAGCGCGTCGGCGAGCGCGTCGGCGTCCCCGGCCGCTTCGGCGGCGACCACGGCGGCGGCGTACGCGGCGAAGGCAGCGGCGCCGTCGCCGAGCGAATCGCGGGCATAGCCCTCGCAGCGCAGGAAGCGCGACTCGCTCGCGCGATCGTTCGTCGCGCGTGCGGCGGCGACGCCGCGCTCGGCGATCGGCAGGGCGGCGCCCGCGTCGCCGACGGCCATGTCGATGCAGGCCCTGGATCGCGCCGGGAGCGCGCCCGCGGCGGCCCGGGGGGCTGCCGCCGTGCACAAGGCCGGCAGCGCGAAAAGCACGGACAGTCCGACTGCGCGCGCCGCGAGCGCAGGCGCCCATCGACAGCGCCTGGCCGAGCCGGGCGACGGCGCCGCTGCTTCCCGATCCTTCCCCATGCGGCCCCCTTGCGGCGCGATCCGAGGATAAGGCCGTGCCGGCGGCGGGGAAAGCCGCTGGCGCAACCTTTCCCGCCCGCCGCGGGAACCTACCCCGGTCCATGCCAGGAGCCGACAATGGGAAGCACTCCGTATCTCGCCGTGGCCGCCGCCTGCGCGCTCGCCCTCGCCCCGGCCGCCGCGGCCGTCCCCTCGCCCGGCGACAAGCCCGCGGCGACGGTGTCGAACTGCGCCACCGAAGTCCAGGGCAACGACGCGATGCAGTTCAACGTCGGTTCGATCGCCGTGCCCGCGTCGTGCGCCGCGCTGAAGATCACGCTCCGGCATGTCGGCAAGCTGCCGGTGACGGTGATGGGCCACGACCTGGTCGTCGCAAAAGCCGCGGACATGCAGGCGATCACCACCGACGGCATCGCCGCCGGCGCGGCCGCCGGCTACCTGAAAGCCGGGGATGCACGCGTCATCGCGCACACCGGGCTCGTCGGCGGCGGCCAGTCCGATTCGGTGAGCGTGCCCGTCGCCAGGCTGAAGAACGGCGGCCCGTACGCGTTCTTCTGCTCGTTCCCGGGCCACTCGGTGATGATGAAGGGCACCATCTCGGTCCAATGACGGCCGCGCCGGCCGTGGCGCGTCAGGGCGCGGCGAGTGCGGCGACCATCCCTTGCAGGCGCGCGGCGTCCTCCATCGCGTGGCCGTGCGCGGTGTTGTCGAAGATGCACCACGCCGGCGAGCGCGTGCCTGCCGCCTGCGCCAGCGCGCGCGCCAGCGCCTGGAGCGCCGCGTCGTCGTAGCGGCTGTAGTAGATGCGCGGCGAGCCGTGCCAGCGCCAGTAGCGCCAGCGCGCCGCCGCGCCCGCACCGCCGGGCGACGCCGCGCCCGGCAGGCGCGCCGGGTCGGCGGCCACGCGCGCCACCGCGTGGCGCATCAGTAGCGCGTCGGCCGCCGGGGTGAACCAGCTGGCGTGGCGCGGCTCGCAGGCCACGCGCGTGCCGCTGCGCCGCCGCAGCATCGCGAAGAAGCGTTCGGCCACCCGCGCGTCGAACGCCAGGCTCGGCGGCAGCTGGAGCAGCACGCCGCCCAGCTTCGGCCCGAGGCCGGCGACCTGGTCGAAGAACGTCGTCAGCGCGTCGCCGGCGCGCTGCAGCCGCATCTCGTGCGAGATCGCCTTCGGCAGCTTCGCGGAGAACAGGAAGCCGCGCGGCACCGACGCCGCCCAGCGCTCGAACGTGCGCGCATGGTGCGGGCGGTAGAACGTCGAATTGATCTCGGCGACGTCGAAGCGCGTCGCATACCGCGCCAGGTGGCTGTCGCCCGACCCGAACAGGCCGGCGTGGCGGGACGGGATCGACCAGCCCGCGCAACCGATGCGGACCCGCGACGACGAACCGGCGGACTGCGGCGCCGGCGCGCGCCGCGTCACAGCCATTCGCACGGCAGCGCGCGGACCAGCACCGACGCCTGGCGAAAGCGCTCCGCCAGCGCGGCGGAATAGCTCTTCCACCACGCGCGGTCGAGCGTGGTCGCCATCACCTCGAACAGCAGCAGGTCGTCGCGCTGGATGCCGTTGCTGCCGTCTTCCCACAGGCCGGTCGCGGGCGCGCGCTGGTAGGCGGTGACGCCGCCGAAGACGTCGGCCAGGCCGGCGCGCACCGCGCCGAACATCGCCGGCGGAAACGGCGCGCCCGCGTTGTCGCGCAGGGGCAGGAACAACTGGATCAGGTACATGGCGAAGCGGGCGTCGGCGAGTCCGCGGAGTCTGCCGCCGCGGATGTGTGCGCGGCATGCAGGCCGCCGCCACGGCGTCCACGCGGGCGTGCGCACACGGCTGCTACAAGCGGGTCATGGCCCGGATCCGCTCCCCGCAGTCGCCGCCGCCCTCCGGCCTGAATGGCGCGCTCCGCTGCCGCCGCAAGTTCCTGCGCCAGTTTCCCGGCGGGTTCCGCGACCCGACCTACCTGGACTGGGAGCGCGACTACAAGTGGGAAACCCACCTGCGCTGGGAGGAAGCGCTGCCGCAGGCGGCGTTCCGGCGGCTGCTGCGCGCCGGCGATTTCGCCGAAGCCGCCTCGCGCGCGGTACGGGTCGAGCAGCGCGCCCGCCACGCGATGCTGTTCTCGTTCGAGAAGATGGCCCTGCGCGACGCGCTGCGCACGCCCGCCGGCGCGCGCGACTTCGCCGAAGGCCTGTACGACTACCTGCACGGGCGCGGCGAGTTGCCGCAACGGTTCGAGCGCTGGATCGCGGCCATCGACCGCCTGCCGCGCCGCCAGACCCGGGTACTGACATGGCCGCTCGCGACCGTATTCGGCTTCATCGCGCAGCCCGGCGTGCACATGTTCCTCAAGCCCAACACCATCCGCGCCGCCGCGCGCGCCTACGGCTATGAGCTGCCCTACCGCCCGCGGCCGTCCTGGGACGTCTATGCGGGCCTGCTCGGGTTCTGCGCGCTCGTGAAGCGCGACCTGGGCGACCTGCGGCCACGCGACATGATCGACATCCAGTCGTTCCTGTGGGTGCAGGGCTCGGACGAGTACTAGCCGGGGACCGGTCTATACTCGGCCCACGCTCCAGCCTCGGGGAAGGCCCGGATGACGTCCAGCGCGCGACTGATGCACCGCCTGCGGGAGCACGACTGGCTGGCCGCGCTCATCGAAATCGCGATCGTCATCGTCGGCATCCTCGTCGCGCTGGAAGTCAGCAACTGGAACGACGACCGGCTCGACCGCCGGCGGGCCGACCATTTCCTGCAGCGCATCCATGGCGACCTGCTCACCGATCGCCGCAACATCGACAGCACCCTCGCGTTCTGGAAGAAGGTGGCCGCCTACGGCGACGCCGCGATCGCCGACGGCGAAGGCGCGCCGCCCGCGGACGGCGCGGCATGGAAGACGGTGCTGGCCTACTACCAGGCCGGCCAGACCATGCCCTACACCGTCACCGACACGACCTTCGAGGAGATGCGCAGCAGCGGCGACCTCGCGCTGATCTCCGATGAGAAGCTGCGCACCGCGCTCGCCGAGTTCTACCGTCAGGGCAGCGACCAGGGCCTCGGCCGCATCCTGCAGCACGACCCGCCCTACCGCACCCAGATCCGCGCCGTCACGCCGTGGGCGACGCAGCGCTACATCTGGGACCATTGCTTCAGCGAATCCAGCTTTTACGGCCAGGCCCTCGTGGACTGCCCCTCGCCGATGGGCGAGCAGGCGGCCGCGGCTTTGCTCGACACCTACCGGCGCACGCCGGGCCTGCTGGACAACCTCCGCGCCTGGATGAGCCTGCTGCGCATCAGCGACATCGTGCTGCGCAACGACCGCCAGGCGGCGGAGCAGCTCATCGCCCGCACCGGCGCGCCCGCGACGGCCCCGTGACGCCGCGCGCCGACGCGAAGCACGGCAGGGAAGCGACGAAAAAGGAACGCCCCGGCATGCCGGGGCGCCTTGTTTCCCGCCTGGGACCGGTCAGTTGGTCGTCAGCGTCAGGTTGTACGCCGACAGGATCGGCAGCAGCGGCTGGAAGTAGCTGCGCGAGCTGCGGTGCTTGCCCTTGCAGCTGCCACTGCCGCCCGAGAGCACGCCCTGCGCCTGGCCCGGACCGGTGATGAACGAACCGCCCGAGTCGCCGCCTTCCGAGCACGCGGTGGTGCGCGTCAGGTTGAGGATCGTCTCGCCGGTGCTGTAGTTCACCGTCTGGTTCTTGGCCTCGATCGCGCCGCACTGCCAGCCCGAGGTGCGGCCGGAACGGCAGATCGCGGCGCCGACGGCCGCTTCGGTGCTGCCATGCACCGTCGCGTCGCCCTTGCCCCACCCGTACACCGTCGCCGGCTGCGTGTTGCCCGACGCGACGCTGACATAGGACCAGTCGTTGCCGGTGTGGCCCGGCTGCGGGAAGCTGGACGCGGCGAACGTGCCGATCTGCGGCCCGATCGTCCACTGCGGCGACCCTTCCAGGTACACCGGCTCGCCGGCGTCGCCGCAATGGCCGGCGCTGATGAACACGGGCGAGCCGTTGCGGGTGGCGTTGAAGCCGATCGAGCACGCGTACAGGTAGCCATCGCCGGGATCGCGGAGATAGCCCAGGCCGCCCTTCAGCGTGCTGCGCAGCGTCGGCTGATCGGGCTCGACGACGAAGCGCACCGAGCCCGCGTCCGCGCCGCTGCGCGCGACGAAGTCGATGCCGGCCGCGCGCTTGCCCGCGCCGATCGCGACGACCACCGTGTTGCTCGGCAGGTCGACGTACCAGCCATGCACGCCCTTCGGCGCCTTCACGCCCTGCGCGAGCGCGAAGTCGAGTTGCGCCTTGGCGGCGTTGAGGTCGTGCAGCGTGTGGCGGACGGTGCGGACCTGCACGCCGGCCGGGGCCCTGCGGCCGCTGGCCGTGGTCGCGACGACGAGCTGGAAGCTGCCGTCGGCCTTGCGCTCGATCCAGGTGCCGGCGTAGCTGGCGCCCTGTGCGCGCGCAAGCTGTTTTTCCTGCCGGGAAGCCTGCGCTTCGACCTTGAGGTATTGCGACAGCTGTGCCTGGTTCAGGCCCAGGTCGCGCTGCATGGCGGCGCGCAGCGCCGGGGAGACGTCGGACTGCCCGGCCGCGGCAGCGGCGGACATGGCGACGAACAGCGGGACGATCGAGAAGGCGTACAGGCCGTACCTGGCCCGGGGAGCAATCTTTCGCATCGTGGTAACCCCTTTCCTTGGAAGTGGAACTGCGGAAGCCGAGCCCGCGGCTGAACCCCTGCTGTCGAGGGAACCGGCTCGCCGATCCTGCTTAAGCCTGCGTAAGGGGAAGTGAAGAATGGTTGAGAAAACGTTTCCAGTTTTCGGTTCACCACGCCGTGATCGCGTGGCGCCCAAGCTGCGGCTTTCCGCTGCAGGAGATGCGCCCATGCCGCAGGCCATCGAACCCGGCTTCATGGTGTTCCTCGCCGACGGCCACGACCCGGCCGGCGCCGTGCGCGAGATCAAGGACGCGCAGCACGTGGTGGTCAACATCGAGAACGGCGGCGACTTCACCGTGGCCGCCGACGCGGTCCGCGACGTCCACGACGACAAGGTGATCCTCGACTACGCGCGCCTGCCCGAACCGATGCAGCAGGCATTGCGCCACCTGCACGACGCGGAATACAGGCAATACCGCGCCGCGGACCCGGATCAGGGCACGCCGGACGAGGCGTGATTCCAGGGCGTGTTTCGAGCGCCGCGGTTCAGCCGCGCCAGTTGGCGTGCGTGCGCCAGAACTCCACGCTGCGCCGGTAGGCCTCGCGATCGATCGGCACGCCCGAGCCACCCTCCTCCACCCCGAGCGCGTTGCGCAGCATCGTGATCGGCGCCATCGGCGTCTCGACGGGCTCGGCGGTGTACATGCAGCCGACCACGCCCCAGTCCGCGTCGATCGCCGTGCCTTCCTTCGCCAGCTGCGCGCGGTCGTAGAGGATCACGACCAGGTAGTCGGCCACCGGGGGCTCCAGCCCCTCGAACCAGCGCACCAGCACCGGCAATTCGTCCGGCGTGCGTGCCTCGTAGTCGCTGCGCAGCAAGTGCCGGTTCGCCGCGGTGATGGGCACCGCAAGGCAGCGCGTCGACGTCCAGTTGCGATGGACGTGGAGCTTGCAGAACGGCGCATAGCCGTCGAGCACCCGCAGCGGCGCGTGCGCGTTCAGGTGCCGCTCGAACTGCTCCGGCGTGACGTCCTGGATGGTGTTGCGGCGGCCCTCGCGGAACAGGCGGCTGCGGGCGAATTCGGTGAGGACGATCGACATGGGGCCAGACTTTAGCGCAGGCCCCGGGGCCGCCGTCGCCGGCGTCCGGCGGCCGCCGGCTCCGGACGGGTGTCGATTTCCGGCGCCTGCGTTCGTCAGGCGCTATAACGGGCACTTCCGGCCCGCCCCGAAGGAGAACCGCGATGATCCCGAAGAACACCGTCGTCCTGTGGTACGACCGCGACGCCCTCGAGGCGGCGGAGTTCTACGCGAAGACCTTCCCCGATACGTCCGTGGGCGCCATCCATCGCGCCCCGGGCGACTACCCCAGCGGCGAGCAGGGCGACGTGCTGGTCGTCGAGTTCGAGGTGATGGGCATTCCCTGCGCCGGCCTCAACGGCGGCCCGGGAATCAAGCACAACGAGGCGTTCTCGTTCCAGGTGGCCACCGACGACCAGGCCGAGACCGACCGTTACTGGAACGCGATCGTCGGCAACGGCGGCCGGGAAAGCGACTGCGGCTGGTGCAAGGACAAGTGGGGCGTGTCCTGGCAGATCACGCCGCGCGTGCTGACCGAAGCCTTCACCAGTCCGGACCGCGTGGCGGCGAAGCGCGCCTTCGACGCGATGATGACGATGCAGAAGATCGACGTCGCCGCGATCGAGAAGGCGTTCCGCGGCTAGCGCGGTCGCGCCTGCCTCATCCACGCGCCCTTCCGGAGATCCGCCATGAACGCGTCCTTCGTCCGCCGTACTGCGCTGGCCTGCATCGTCGCGCTGCTGGCGCTCCCGGCTTGTCGCACCCGGGAAGCCGCGCCGGAAATGACGCCGGCGCCGGCACTTCAGCTGCAGACGCTGGCGGAAAAGACCGTCGACATGCTGCCCGAAGGGCCGCTGTACTGGCGCGTCGAAACCGCGCCCTCGCGCGCCGCCGCCGACGCGGCCGCCGGGCCCTGGTCGCTCGTCGCCGAAGCGGACGGCCGGGTCTGGCTGCTGACCCTCGGCGCCGCCGGCGGCGCATCCCCGGGCATGAGCCGCGTCGCCGACGTCGGTCCGCTGCCGCCGGTCGACGCGCCGCGCTACCTGCTGCGGCTCAACCACGCCACCGGCATCAAGGGCAGCGTGACCCCGGTCCACACGCATGCGGGCTCGGAAGCCTTCATGGTGCTGGCCGGCGAACAGAGCATCCGCACGCCGCACGGTACGCAGCGCATCGAAGCCGGCCATCCCGAAGCCGGGCACGGGGCCGGCATGCCGATGCAGGTCTCGAGCAGCGGCGACGCCGAACTGAGTTCGCTGGTGATGTTCGTGGTCGACGCCACCCAGCCGTTTTCCACGCCGGCCGCGTTCGCCGATTCCGGCACCTGAGGCAGGACACCGCATGGGCACGACAAAACCGACCATCACCGCGTTCGAGCGCTCGCCCGATCGCGGCCGAGGCCTCGCCCGCGACACGCGCGTGCGCTGGGCGCTGGAGGAAGCGGGCCAGCCCTACGACGTGCAGCTGCAGTCGTTCGAAGCGCTGAAGCAGCCCGCGCACCTGGCGCGCAACCCCTTCGGCCAGATCCCGACCTACGAGGACGGCGACGTCGTGCTGTTCGAGTCGGGCGCGATCCTGATGCAGGTCGCGCAGCGGCATCCAGGGACGCTGCTGCCGGAAGCCGCGGACGCGCGCGCCCGCGCGATCATGTGGATGTTCGCCGCGCTCAGCACGGTCGAGCCGCCGGTGCTCGAGTTCACCATGCCGATGGTCGTCGAGCGCGACAAGCCGTGGTTCGAAGCGCGGCAGCCGATGCTGGAAGCGCGCGTCCGCACGCGGCTGGCGCAGCTGTCCGCCCGCCTCGGCGACGCCGAATGGCTCGACGGCGCCTTCAGCGCGGGCGACCTGCTGATGATCTCGGTGCTGCTGCGGCTCGGGTCGACGGGCGTGGTGAACGACTACCCCAACCTCGCCGCCTACGTCGCCCGCGGCGAAGCGCGGCCGGCCTACCAGCGCGCCTTCGCGGCGCAGCGCGCCGTGTTCGAGGCCGGCATTTGCGCAAATCATTGATTTAGAATATAATTTTGAATCACCCCGCCGCACCCGAAGGAGAGGCATGGCCCGCAAGCCGTCCCCAGCCAACGACCAGTCCCAGAGCCTGACCCACCAGAGCATCAACGCCGACATCGCCGAATTCCGCAAGCGCGGCGGCCGCATCGAAGTCCTCGGCAACACGCCCCTGCGCAGCGTCGCGACCGCCTTCCGCTCCGACGCCGCGCACCGCAAGTCCCCGAGCCCGCCCCCGAAGAAGACCGCGACGCGCTAGGCCGCAGGCGGCGGGGCGGACCTACTGCGTCGCGTCGACCATCCACGGAATGCCGAAGCGGTCGACCAGCGCGCCGTAGGGAAACGCGGCGGTGATCCGGCCGCCCAGGACCTTCGCGTAGAACTCGAAGGCTTCGCGGCAGTTGCCGCGGAAACTGAGGCTGGTGACGATCTTCATGGCGATACTCCTCCGCAGTCGGGACATGCCAGGGCCTTGACCAGGTCGAACAGGTAGTCGCGGCCGACGTAGACCGAGCGGACCTCGAGCCGTTCGTTCAGGCCGTGCGCCCCGTTGCCGTCGGGGTCGCCCCACGCGCCGGGCACGCCGTAGGTCGGGATGCCCACCGCCGACATGTACAGCCCGTCGGTGGCGCCGGTCGACATCGACGGGATCACCGGCACGCCCGGGAAATACGCGCTGCTCAGCAGCTCCATCGGGCCGATGATCGCGGGGTCCATCGGCGGCATCTTCGCCACCGGCTTGCCCTTCTGCTTCTGCTCGATCGCGATGGCGGGATCGGCGATGACCCCGACCAGCTCGGCCTGCACCTCGTCCGGGGTGTGGCCCGGGAGGATGCGGCAATTGACGTTGGCCTCGACGCGCTGCGGCAGCGCGTTCAGGGCGTGCCCGCCGTCGATCATCGTCGCCACGCAGGTGGTGCGCAGCATCGAGTGGAAACCCTTGTCGGTGTTGACCACCGCCGCGGCCGCGACGTTGCCGGGATCCTTCGCCAGCGCCACCATCGCCGCGCCCAGCGCGTCCTTGCGCGCGGCGCCCGCGCGCTCGAAGAACATCCGCGTGGTGTCGTTGAATTCGGCCGGGAACTCGTGCTCGCGGATCTTCAGCAGCGCGTCGGACATCGCGTAGATGGCGTTGTCGCGCACGGGCTGCGAACTGTGCCCGCCCGGATTCGTGGCGAGCAGCCGGTAGTCCTGGTAGAGCTTCTCGCCGACCTGGATCGACTGCGCGACGAGGTGGCCCTGGCCGTCGGTGTCGCCGCCGCCGCCCTCGTTGAGCGCGAAGGCCGCGTCGATCAGGTCGCGCTTGTTGGCGGCCAGGTACTCCGCGCCGTTGAACGCGCCGCTGGTCTCCTCGCCGCAGGTCAGCGCCATCTTGACCGTGCGCGAAGGCCTGTAGCCTTCCTGCCTGAAGCGGATCAGCGTGTCCGCCCAGGCCGCCGCCATGAACTTGTCGTCGGCGACGCCGCGCGCGTAGTAGTAGCCGTTCTCCTCGACCAGCTTGAACGGATCGCGCACCCAGTCCTCGCGCTTGGCCGCGACCACGTCGATGTGCGCGAGCAGCAGCATCGGCGCGAGCGTCGCCGACGTGCCGGGATACACCGCCACGATGCCGCCCTCCTTCGGGTGGTCCGGCACCGAGAACAGCGTGATCTGGTCGTCGGCGAAGCCCGCGGCCTTCAGGCGCGCCGCGATCTGCGCGGCGGCGACCGTGCAATCGCCGTTGTTGATGCTGGTGTCGGTTTCGACCAGCTCCTTGTAGAGCGCGAAGAACCGCTGCCGGTCGGGGCTCAGCGCGCCGATCTTGCCGGTCGGCACCTGCGCCGCCGCGGGAACCGACACAAGCGC
>DASTWT010000294.1:0-4160 GCA_035765815.1 Luteimonas sp.
CGCGATCCCGGCGGGCCGCTGGAGCAATCCCGAAGGCCGCATGACGATCGAGCTGCCGAAGCCGCTCGCCGCGGGCGGCAAGGCCGTGCTGCGCATCGTCTACGGCGGAAAGCCGCATGTGGCGAAGCGCGCGCCGTGGGACGGCGGCTTCGTCTGGGCCACCGCCCCGACCGGCGAGCCGTGGGTCGCCAGCGCGATCGAGGGCGAAGGCTGCGACCTGCTGTGGCCGTGCATCGACCACGAGGAAGGCGAACCGCTGGTCGTCGACGAGGCGATCACCGTGCCGGCGCCGCTGGTCGCGCCGGGCAACGGCGTCTTCGAGGGGATGGAGGAACACGGCGGCTGGCGCACCTACAGGTGGCGCGCGCGCAGCCCGGACACCTACGCCGTCACCATCAACGTCGGGCCGTTCGAGGAACTGCAGGCCGACTACGCCAGCCGCTTCGGCAACACCATCCCGCTGCGGTTCTGGTACCTGAAGGGCAACGAGGCGCAGGCCAAGGGCCTGTTCGCCGAGTTCCCGGAGATGCTCGACTTCTTCGAGGGCACGATCGGCCCGTATCCCTGGGGCGACGAGAAGATGGGCGTGGTCGAGACCCCCCACCTGGGCATGGAGCACCAGACCATCAACGCCTACGGCAACGGCTACAAGCTCACCGAGTACGGCTACGACTGGTTGCTGCAGCACGAGTTCTCGCACGAGTGGTTCGGCAACCAGCTCACCAACGCCGACTGGGACGACATGTGGCTGCACGAGGGTTTCGGCAGTTACATGCAGCCGCTGTACCTGCAGTCCCTGCGCGGCGACCGCGAATACGAGTCGTGGCTGCTGTTCCAGCGCAAGTTCCTGGTGAACAAGGTGCCGATCGTTTCCGGGCACACGCTGACCGAGGAGGGCGTCTACAACGGCGAGACCGGCCCCGGCAACGACATCTACTACAAGGGCTCGCTGCTGCTGCACACCCTGCGCAACCTGATCGGCGACAAGGCGTTCTTCGAGGCCACGCGCAAGCTGGTGTACGGCCGCACCGACCCGAAGCCGGGCAACTTCGAGCCGCGCTACGGCACGACGCAGGATTTCATCGACGCGGTGGACGCCGCCACCGGCAAGGATTACGGCTGGTTCTTCGACGTGTACCTGCGCTCGGCGGCGCTGCCCGAGCTCCAGGCCACGCGCGATGCGACCGGCCTGTCGCTGCGCTGGAAGACGCCCGGCGACAAGCCGTTCCCGATGCCGGTGCAGGTGCGCGTGGGCAGCCCCGGCGTCGACGCGCGCGACGTGGACGTGCCGATGGCCGACGGCACGGGCCACGTCGACCTCGCGCCGCACGACCTGTACACCATCGACCCGCATTCGAAGGTGCTGCGCGCGCTGCCGCACATCGACGCGTTCCAGGCCTGGACCGCGGAGCAGGCGAAGCAGCAGAAGAAGCCGTGAGCGAGCACAACCCGCAGGCGGAGCAGATGGGCGACGAGTCCATGGCCCGCACCCTGGCCCACCAGGCCGAGGCGATCTGGCCGCAGGAGCGGCGGCTGTTCGATCGCTACGGCCTCTCGGGTCCGCTGCGGGTGCTGGACCTGGGTTGCGGCACCGGCGAGATCACGCGGCGCCTGGCGGAGCGGTATCCGCAGGCGGAGCTGCTCGGCGTCGACATCCTCGAGGCGAACCTGGAGCGCGCGCGCGCCGCCGGCGATGCCGGCGGGCGCATCCGCTACGCGACCGGCGACGCGTTCGCGCTCGGCGGCGCCGATGCGACGTTCGACCTGGTCGCGTGCCGGCACATGTCGCAGGCGGTGCCGGATTTCCCGCGCGTGCTCGCGGAAATCGCGCGCGTCCTGCGTCCCGGCGGCTGGGTGCACCTGTTGTCGGAGGACTACGGGATGCTGCATTTCCCCGCAGCCGACCCGGCCTTCGACCCCGACCGCTTCTGGAACGCGAATGCGATCGCCTTCATGCGCAGCATCGGCTGCGACGGGCGGATCGGCCGGCACACGCCGACGCTGCTGGCGGCCGGCGGTTTCGAGGACATCGCGATGGACTACGTCGTGGTGGACACGCTGCGGGTACCGCGCGCGACCTTCGCCGGGATCATCGCCTCCTGGCGCGATGGCTACGTCGAGCCGCTCGCCGCCGCCAGCGGCCGCGACCCGGCCGCGGTGCACGCCGACTTCGAGCGGATGATCGCGGCGATCGCGACGCCGCCCGCCTACGCCGTGTGGCAGGTGCCGGTGGCGAGCGCGCGCCGCGCCGCGGCCTGACCGGCGACGAGGCCGCTCGCCAGCGAAGCGGTGAGCAGGTAGCCGCCGGTCGGCGCCTCCCAATCGAGCATTTCCCCCGCGCAGAACACGCCGGGCAGGGCGCGGCACATCAGCTGCGCGTCCAGCGCTTGCAGGCGCACGCCGCCGGCGCTGCTGATCGCTTCGGCGATCGGGCGCGGCCGCAGCAGCCGCAGCGGCAGGCGCTTGATCGTGGAAGCGATGCGCGCGGGATCGGCGAGCTGCGGCTTGTCGAGCGCCTCGTGCAGCAGCGCGACCTTCACCGCGTCGAGGCCCGCGAGGCGGCGCAGGCGTTCGCCGAGGCTGCGGCCGTTCGCGGGGCGGGCGAGGGCGGCCTGCAGGTCGGCGCGGTCGCGCTCCGGCGCGAGGTCGAGGTGCAGCACCACCTCGCCGTCGCGCGCGATCGCCTCGCGGAGGTCGGCGCCGATCGCATAGACCAGGCTGCCTTCGATGCCGGCTTCGCTGGCGACGCATTCGCCCTGGCGTTCGCGTGCGAGGCCGTCGGCGTCGAGCCAGTGCGCGACCACGTGCCTGATCGGTGCGCCGGCGTGGCGCGCACGGAAGAAGTCGCTCCAGGCGACGTCGAAGCCGCAGTTCGCCGGCTGCAGCGGTGCCACGTCCACGCCGCGCGCCTGCAGGAGCACCTGCCACGCGCCGTCGGAACCGAGCTGCGGCCAGCTCCCGCCGCCGAGCGCGAGGACGATGTTGCCGGCGCGCACGCAACGCTCCCCTTCCGGCGTGCCGAAGCGCAGGGCACCGTCGTCGTCCCAGCCGAGCCAGCGGTGGTGGACGTGGAAGCGCACGCCGCCCTCGCGCAGGCGGTGCACCCAGGCGCGCAGCAGCGGCGCCGCCTTGCGGTCGAGCGGGAACACGCGCCCCGAACTGCCGACGTAGGTGTCGACGCCGAGGCCGCGCGCCCAGTCCCGCACGCCGTCGCCGTCGAGCGCGTCGAGCCAGGCGCCGACCTCGGCGCGGCGCTCGCGGAAGCGCGCATCGAAGCCCGGCCGCGCCTCGGAGTGGGTGAGGTTGAGGCCGCCCTTGCCCGCGATCAGGAACTTGCGCCCGACCGATCCCCTGGCCTCGTAGAGGTCGACCTGCAGGCCCGCGGCGCGCGCGGCCTCCGCGGCCATCAGGCCCGCGGGGCCGCCGCCGACGACGGCGATGCACGGGGCGGTGGCGGCGGGTGTGTCGCTTGGCATGGGTGCAAATGATGCCCGTTTCGGTATGGTGCGGGGCTGGTCCATGGGGAGAGCACGACGATGCGGATGAAGCGGATGCAGGCCCTTGCGGCCGCGACGGCCCTGGTACTGGGCACGCAGTTCACGGGCGTGGGCCTGGCGACGGCGTCGCCGCCGCAGGCGATCCCGCAACCGGAACCGGTCCGCCAGGTCGAGGCGCCGCTGCCCGCGGGGCTGCAGGACTTCGACGCCTACGTCGAAACCACGCTCAAGACCTTCGACGTGCCCGGCATCTCCGTCGCGATCGTCAAGGACGGGCAGGTCGTGCTCGAGCGCGGTTACGGCGTGCGCAACCGCGAAACCAACGCACCCGCCGACGCGCACACGCTGTACGCGATCGCCTCCAACACCAAGGCCTTCACCGCCGCCTCGCTGCAGATGCTCGCCGACGACGGCAAGCTGGAGACGACCGACCGCGTCATCGACCACCTGCCGTGGTTCCGCATGTCGGACCCGTACATCACCCACGACATGCGCATCCGCGACCTGCTCGCGCACCGCAGCGGCCTGAGCCTGGGCGCGGGCGACCTGCTGTACTGGCCGACCACCGACTACAGCAATGCCGAAGTCGCGAAGCGGCTGAAGGACGTGCCGATCACCGGCCAGTTCCGCGCCCAGTACGCCTACGACAACATCCTGTTCGGC
>DASTWT010000295.1:0-5295 GCA_035765815.1 Luteimonas sp.
CAGCGCGGTGCCGTCGTCCAGCTCCGAAGCGAACACCAGCGGATCGTCGACACCCAGGTTGATGGCCGCCTGCGCGTTGGCCGAAATGGCGAGGCCGGCGACGATCGCGCTGGCCAGGAGTTTCTTGTTCAGGGACATTCGTTGTTACTCCCAAGCTTAGGATTTTGTGTTTTCAAAACCGCGTCGCGCCTGGGACTCCACGACCGAGCTCTGCATGTACTGCCAGTGCCGGCGCCGGCACCGGGCTCGAGGTTCGTGGCCGGCCGCTTCGCGGCCCTTCCCGTTCCCCCAACCCCTTACTACGCATGCCTTCTCGCCGCGCAGCCCCCAAGCGTCGCCGGCGATGGTAGTACGCGGCTTTTTCAAAGGTCAATGACCGCTGAATAACCAAACCTTAACCGCTCAGCCCGGAACCGGGACGCAGGGCACGGTCCCGGGGTGAATCCGGCCCCAATTCAGGGAATCACGGGTCCGAAGCGCCCTTCGTCGGCCCCGAACCGGGCCTGGATGGCATCGGTGATCTCCCGCGCCTGCTGGGCATCCTCCACCACGTAGGGCGTGATCAGCATCAGCAGCTCGGTGCGGGTGCCGTGGACGCTCCGGTTCTGGAAGAAGCGCCCCAGGACCGGCACGTCGCCCAGCAGCGGCACCTTGGTCTTGCCGTCGGTCTTGCTGGAAGAGATCAGGCCGCCCAGCAGCATGCTCTGCCCGTCGGACAGGCTCAGGCTGGTCTGGAGCTTGCGGCTGAAGATGCTGGGCGAGGAGATGTCGCTGGTGTCGGTCGGAGTCGCTTCGCTCACTTCCTGGGACAGCTTCAGGTCCACGCGCTGGCCGGAATGCACCACCGCCTCGATTTCCAGCAGCACGCCGGTCTTGCGGTACTGGATCGACTGCAGGATCGAGCTGTTGCCGTTGTTCGTGGGCAGGTCGGCCGCCGTGGCCTGCGCGGTCACGATCGGCACCTCGGTGCCGACGTCGATGCTCGCGGTCTCGCCGCTCTTCACCATCAGCCGCGGGGTCGACAGGATCGACACGCGGCTGTCCTTCGCGAACAGGTTGAGCACCGCCTTGACCTGCCCGGAGCCCGAAAGTGCGCGCCAGACGAGGCCGCCGGCATCGGGCGTGCTGCCGCCGAGCGCCGTCACCGGGCCGTTCATGCCGTCGATGCCGACGTTCTTCAGGGCCCACTCGATGCCGTGGCTGAGGTCGTCGGTGAGGGTGACCTCGGCGACGGTGACCTCGATCACCACCTGGCGCGCCGGCTGGTCCAGCCGCGCGAGCACGTCGCGGATCGCGCGCCAGCGCTGCGGATCGCCCTGGAACACGATCACGTTGCGGACCGGGTCCACCGCGACCTGCCCGAGCTGGCCGCTCAGGGTGGTGGCCTGGCGCGCCGTGCTGCGGCCGCTTCCCGAAGCCCCGAAGGTGTTGTTGCCCTGGTCGGGCCGCTGCATGTTCGAGCCGCCCGCGTTTCCGGCGGAAGAGAGGGAATTGCCGGCGCCGGGGGCGCTGACGCCGCCGCCGCTGGCGCCGACGAGGGTCTGCAGTACCGGCAGCAGCGTTTCCACCGTGGTGTGGCGCGCCGAATACAGGTAGACGCCGCCGCTGCCGCCGTCGTCCTCGTTGGGCTGGTCCAGCTTCATGGTCCAGTCGGTGACCGCCTGCAGCGCTTCGTCGGATTCGCTGAAGACGACCAGCGCGTTCGCCGACGGCACCGGCACGAACGTCAGCACGCCGCCGGTGCCCGGCCCGTTGCGGACGGTGTAGCCCTGGCCCGTGAGCACGTCCTTCAGTTCCGACGCGAGCTGGTCGACCGGCAGGTAGAGCGGATTGATGCGCAGCGAACGCTTGTCGCGCAGCGCGGGCTTGTCCAGCGTGAGGGCGGCTTCCACCGCGGCCTGGACGTCGGTGCCCGGCCCGCTGATCAACAGGGCGTTGGCATCCAGCATCTCGGACAGGGTGACGGACTGGTTGCCCATCAGGCTGCGGATCTGGGCGGACAGGCGGCCGGGTTCGGACGCGTTGAGCGGGACCGCGACGAACACGGTCCGCTGGCCGGCGGGCACGTCGGGCAGCGAGCGGGTGGTGATCAGCGCCGGCGCGCCCGAGCCGGGGTCCGGCACGGGGCTGAAGCGCAGCATCCCGCCGCGTTCGCTGACCTGGACGCCGTAGTCCTTCAGCAGCTCCGCGGCGATCAGGTACACCTTGTCCGGCGGCTGCGGCTCGGTCAGGCGCAGGCTCACCAGGTCGGTGCGGCTGCGGACGGCCTGCTCGATCTCGAGCGGGAAGCCGAGCTCCTCGCCGAAGACGACGTTGATGAAGGCGGCCAGCGGCATGCCGTCCACGACCAGGGACACCGGCTTCTTGCCGGGCATCTGGGGCGCGACCGGGGTCGCGTCGACCGGCGCCGCGGCGGCCGTGCCGGCCGAAAGGGTCGGGCCTTCCTCGATGCGCGCCCGTTCGGGGGCCTGGTCGGACGCCTGCGCGGGCTCGGCCACCGGCGCACGCAGCGGCTCCGGGAACGCCGGCGGCCGGGTCGCGCAGGCGGCGAGCATCCCGGCGAAGACCGCCGGGAGCAGGACGCGAAGGGAACGGGATCGGATCATGGAGAACTGGCCTGCGTTGGCAATGGGTCGGCGAGCAGTTCCTGCTCGTGCTTGGTCCCGTGGGCGTCCGTCCACGAGACATGGAATTGGCTGACCGCGTCGACGTGTCCGCCGCCTGCGATGGCGTCGCCGGGACCGGCGCGCAGCACATTGCCGTCGGGCGCCAGGAAGACGGCCAGGAGCTTGCCCGACGCGAGTGTCGTGCCGACCGGGATCGCGACCGGTTCGGGCGCCTGGGTGGCCGGGTCGACGGGCGGCGCGCCCCAAGGATGCCGTTTTTCCCAGATGGCGTCCGCGCCCGCCAGCGATGCGGGCGCCGGCAGCGGCGATGTCCAGGCGTCGGCGCGGCCCGACGCCGCTGCGTCGGCCTGGGGCCTCGCGCCGAACGTGGCCCATGCGAGCGCGCCGACGGCGAACGCCGCCGCGCCCAGCGCCAACGGGCGCCAGGAACGGATCACTGGCCTCTCCGCGGGTGCGGCCGCTGCTGGCGCTTCCATTCCGCCGCCGCGGAACCTTGCGGCCGCGGCGCGGCGCCTTCGGGCGGCGCCAGCGGGTTGCGGCGGCGCGGAGGCGCCGTCGCCGGCGATCCGGTCGCGGGGGCCTGGTCGCCTCCCGATGCCGGCGGCGCGAGCGGATTGCGGCGCGCCGGACGCTGGAGCGCATCGCGGGACGGCGGCGTGCGCCGTCCGTTCGGGCCCCTCGCGGGGGCGGACGGGCCGGTCGGGCCCGACGTCGCCGCGGCGACCGCGTCCGCGGGCGCCAGCGGATTCCTGCGGGTCGGCGCCTGGGGCGCGCCCGCGGCCATGGTCGCGGCGGCGGACGGCAGCGCGGCCGGACGCTGCGCGTCGGCCTGCCTGTCATCGCCCTTGCGGAAATAGCCGCGGATCACCAGCGACACGCGCGGCGCCGCCCCGGACTGCACGTCCAGGCGTTCGGTGCGGAACCACGGCAGCGCCGCCGAGAGCGTGTGCATCAGCAGCGGTGCCCGGGTTTCGGACATGTCGCCATCGAGCCGCGCGAGCACCTGCCAGAGTTCCGGCTGCCCGTCGACGGCGAGCGCCGGTTCCACCTTGATGGTCGGGTTGCCGATGCCGGCGAACACGGCGAGGTCTCCCAGCCAGGCCTGCAATTCCGCCTGCGCCAGGCCTCCGGTGCTCGCGGCGGGGATCGACGCCTGCGCCTTCGCGAGCTCCGCCGACGCCGCCTTGGCCCGGACGGGCCAGGCGGATTCGCGGCTGGCTTCTTCCAGGCGCGACAGCAGGCCGGCATCGCGCCCGTACTGGCCGGCCTGGCGCGCGCGCGCATCGGACAGCGTGAGCACCAGCTGCAAGCCGAGGATCCCGAGGATCGCGAGCGCGCCGAGCCGCAGGCGCCGGCTGCGGTCCCACTCGGCGCGGATGCGCTGCCACTGCGCGCCGCTCATGGCTGCACCGCCGGCGGCGAGAAATCGAAGGCGAGCATGGTGGTGCCGGAGTTGCCCGGCGTCGCCACGACCCCGGAAAGCAGCTTGTCGCCAGCGTATGCGGACACGAAGTGGCGCGGATCCGCGTCGCCGGACTGGACCGCGACCTGGAGCTTGTCGCCTTCGCGATGCCACTCCAGCACGCGCGTGTCGGCGGGCAAAGGCTGGATGACGCGCGAAACCAGGCGATAGTCGTCGTGGCCCTGCTGCAGCGCGCGCAGCGCGGCGAGCCCGTCCTGCGCGCGCTCGGCCTGCTCGCGCGCGGCGAGCAGCGGCGCGGCCTTCGCGCGGAGTGCGTTCATCTTCGCGTCGAGCGACGCCTGGGCCAGGTGGAGTTGCAGCGTGCCCGCGACCTGCCAGCCCAGCGCGGCCAGGATCGCGCAGGCGATGGCGCGCCACGCGATCCGCTCGAGCATCGCGGGTGACGCCGGCATGCCGCGCTTCGCATCCGCCCACGGCTCGGACCACGGCAGGGCTTCGGCTTCCGGCGATGCGGCCGCGTCGGGGCCGAGCCCGCTGGCGCGCGCGAAGCGCTGCCACGCGGCGGCGGACGGCGCATCGGCCCACCACTGGCTCGACTGCAGGTCGCCGTCGCGCCAGCACTGGCCTTCGAAGCCGCGGACCTGGGCCAGCAGGCGCAGGCCGTCGGCCGACGGTGCGCGGCGCAGCAGCGATTCCGGGATCCAGCCTGCATCGGCCGCGAGCGGCGCATCGCCGCCGCGCCAGCTCCAGACGTGGGCGATCGCGCCCTTCCAGGCGACGTGGTGGCGCGCGTCGCCGCCGGCATGCCGCCGCGCGGCGATCGCCGCCGCTGCGGCGCGCTGCCGCGCGGGAAGCATGGAGAAGTCGTGGCGGTGGTATTCGCACTCCGCCCTGGGCACGACCCATTGCAGCTCGCCCAGCAGTCCGCCCGCGCGGACCGTGACCGGCTCAGGGCCCGCCAGCCGGCGCGTCGGCGAAAAGATCGCTGCCAGTTGCTTGCGCAGGTGCATCGTTCCCCGGTCTGGACGTCGGATGGACGGCGAGGACCGACCAGGGCCCAACCCGGTCGGCAAGAGGCGTGAATCGTACATGGATGCGCCAGGGCGAACCCGAACGGCTCCAAAACGTGAACGCCATGGTTTCGCCCGGCATGAACCGGTAATCGAGCGCCGCGTCGCCCGGCAGGCGGATGCCGAGCAGGAGTTCCACTTCGCTCGCGGCGCCGAAAGGCTGGCGGTCGCGGCG
>DASTWT010000296.1:0-11196 GCA_035765815.1 Luteimonas sp.
CGCAGGTCCAGGCCGAACACCTCGAGCCGGTGGCCCCATTCGCCGAAGTCCGGCTCGGCGGCGTAGCGCGCGGCGGAGTCGCGCGGGAACCGCGTGGTCACGATCAGGTCGGCGCCCGCGCGCAGCAGCTTCAGGCCGGCCTGGTAGCCGATCTTGACCCGGCCGCCGGTGAGCAGCGCGACCCGGCCGCGCAGGTCGGCGGTCTCGGTGCGCTTGAAGAAGTTCAGCTCCGCGCACTCCGGGCACAGCTGGTCGTAGAAGTGGTGCACCTGCGTGTACTTGCGCTTGCACACGTAGCAGTGCAGCAGCTCGGGCGACTCGGCGTGCGGCAGCGGATCGGTGGCGCGGTTGTGCGGGTCGTGTTGTCCGGGCGGCTGCGGCGGGAAGTAGTTCGGCGTGGTGAACACCGGCTTGCGGCGCAGCGTGCGGATGCCGGTCGCGTCCAGCAGCGCCTCGGTGCGGCGCGCCTTTTCCTGCGCGCGCTCGCGCGCCTGTTCCTTCGCTTCGCGGCGACGGGCGCGCGGCTCGGGGTGGTGCACGAGCGCGACGGCCTGCAGCAGGCGCGTGCGCGCATCGGCGTCGAACTGCTGCAGCACGCCGCGGTCGGCGACGATCGCCTCGAGCAGCGCCAGCGCGGCCTCGAGCCGGTCGGTATCGGTCTGGCTCAAAGCGCGTTCACCCTGAATCTGCGGCCCTTGATCTTGCCCGCGCGCAGGCGCGCCAGCGCGTTCGGCGCCTGTGCGCGCGCGATCGCGACGTAGCTGCGGGTGGCGTACACGTCGATCTTGCCGATCGCGTCCTTGTGCAGGCCGGCCTCGCCGGTCAGCGCGCCGACGATGTCGCCGGGGCGCAGCTTGTCGCCGCGGCCCGCGTCGATGCGCAGCGTCGCCATCGCCGGCTGCGGCACCATGCGCGGCTTGCCGGCCAGCGGCACGATGCTGTCCCAGCGCAGCGGCTTGCCGAGGCGATCTTCGATGGCGCGCGCGCGCGGTAATTCCTGCGGGGAGCACAGGCTCAGCGCGAGCCCGGCGCGGCCCGCGCGGCCGGTGCGGCCGATGCGGTGCAGGTAGGTGTCGGCGTCGCTCGGCAGCTCGTGGTTCACCACCGCGCCGATGTCTTCCACGTCGAGGCCGCGCGCGGCGACGTCGCTGGCGACCAGCACGCTGCAGCTGCGGTTGGCGAAGCGGACCAGCACTTCGTCGCGGTCGCGCTGCTCCATGTCGCCGTGCAGCGCCAGCGCCTCGAAGCCGTAGTGGGCGAGCGAGCCGGCCAGCTCGTCGGTGTCGCGGCGGGTGTTGCAGAACACGACGCAGGATTCCGGCTGGTGGCGCAGCAGCAGCGCGGCGAGCACCTGTGTGCGCCGCGCGGGGTCGACCTCGAAGAACAGCTGCTCGATCGTCGCCGGTTCGGCGCCGCCGCCGACGCTGACCTCGACCGGGTCGCGCAGCATCGCGTTGCCGAGCGCGCGGATCGCATCGGGGAAGGTCGCGGAGAACAACAGCGCCTGGCGCTGCTTCGGCAGCCGGCGCACGAGGTCGCGGATCTGTTCCTCGAAGCCCATGTCGAGCATGCGGTCGGCTTCGTCGAGCACCAGCATGCGCACGCCGTCGAGCGCCAGCGCGCCCTTGGCCGCGAGTTCCTGGATGCGGCCCGGCGTGCCGACGACCACGTGCGGCGCGTGCGCGAGCGACGCCAGCTGCGGGCCGAGCGGAATGCCGCCGCACAGGATCGAGAGCTTCAGGTTCGGGATGCCGGTGGCCAGCTTGCGCAGGGTCTTGCCGACCTGGTCGGCGAGCTCGCGCGTGGGACACAGCACCAGCACCTGCGTCCGCACCGCCTCGGCGTCCACGGCCTGCAGGGCGCCGAGGCCGAAGGCGGCGGTCTTGCCGCTGCCGGTGGGCGCCTGCGCGATGACGTCGCGGCCCGCCAGGATCGCCGGCAGCGCCTGCGCCTGGACCGGGGTCATGTCCGCGTAGCCCAGCGCCTGCAGGCCGGGCTGCAGGGCGGGCATCAGGGGCAGGGCGGAAAAGGCGGTCGCGGCGTCCATCCGCCCATTTTCGCAGGTTGCGCGCCCCCGCGTTGCTATCCTCGGGCGAATGTCGATGCGGATCGCCATCAGCGGCGCCGGCGTCGCCGGCCCTTCGCTGGCGCACTGGCTGCTGCGCGCGGGGCATGTGCCGACGCTGGTGGAGCGCGCGCCGGCGTTCCGCACCGGCGGCTACGTGATCGATTTCTGGGGCGTGGGCTACGAGGTTGCCCGCCGCATGGGCATCGAGCGGGCCGTGCTCGACGCGGGTTACCGCATCGAGGCGATGCAGTCGGTCGGCATGCATGGCGAGGTGCTGGCGAGCGCCGATACCGCCGGTTTCCTGGAACTGGTCGGCGGCGGCTTCACCAGCCTTCCGCGCGGCGACCTCGCCCGGATCATCTACGGCACCGTCGCCGATCGCGTCGAAACCATCTTCGGCGACAGCATCGCCTCGCTGGAACAGCACGCGTCCGGCGTGCGCGTCGCGCTGGAGCGCGGCGGCGAACGCGACTTCGACCTGGTGGTCGGCGCGGACGGACTGCACTCGAACGTGCGCGGCCTCGCGTTCGGCGACGATCCATGCTTCGAGAAGTACCTGGGTTGCCGCGTCGCCGCCAGCGTGGTCGAGGGCTACCGGCCGCGCGACGAGCTGCTGTACGTCACCTACAGCGTGCCCGGCCGGCAGGTCGGCCGCTTCGCCCTGCGCGGCGACCGCACGATGTTCTTCTTCATCTTCCGGTCGGACGATGCGTCGCTGCCCGCCGATCCCGCGGCGCAGAAGGCGGTGCTGCGCCGCGAGTTCGGCGATGCGGGCTGGGAGTGCCCGCGCATCCTCGATGCCGTGGACGCGTCCGAGGACCTGTATTTCGACGTCGTCAGCCAGGTCCGCCTGCCGCGCTGGTCCGCGGGCCGGGTCGCGCTGGTCGGCGACGCCGCGGCCTGCGTCTCGCTGCTGGCCGGCGAGGGCACCGGGCTGGCGATGACGGAGGCCTACGTGCTGGCGGGCGAACTGGCGCGTGCCGGCGGCGACCATCGCCTCGCGTTCGAGCGCTACGAAGCGCGCCTGCGGTCTTTCATCGCCGCCAAGCAGGATGCCGCGACCCGCTTCATCGGCTTCTTCGCCACGCGCACGCGCTTCGGGCTCTGGCTGCGCAACCAGGCCCTGAAGGCGGTCGGGCTCGGGCCGCTGTTCCGCCGCCTCGCCGCGCGAGGGATCCGCGACGCATTCGAACTGCCGGACTACGGCTGACCGTGCACTGAGCGACGCCAGCAGGCACACTGGCGCGGACCGGAACCGGGGAGGGGACTGGCCGCGCGCATGGACAATGCCTACGTACACCCGACGCCGGGATTCACCGGCCGGGTGCTGGCGACGATCGCCAACAATGCCGCCATCCGCTGGATCCGCCGCACGGCGATGGGACCGCTTCCCTTCGCCAGGCTCGCCAGCGACGTCGAGGACGTCGTCTACCTGACCTGGATCGTGCCGGTCGAGCGGGTCCGCGCCTTCGTGCCGCCCGGCGTCGCGATCGTCGATCGCGCGGGGCTGACGCTGTTCACCATCCTCACCTACCGGCACGGGCATTTCGGCGCGAAGTGGCTCGGGCCGCTGCGCCGGCTGTGTCCGTCGCCGCTGCAGAGCAACTGGCGCCTGTACGTGGAGTCGCTGCCGGGCGAAGCCGTGCCCGCGTTGCCGGTGCCGGCTCGCACGGTACTGTTCCTGCGCAACGTCTTCGACAGCCCGGCGTATGCGCTGGGCAGCCGCATCGCCAGCGATGCGCTGCCGTCGCACCTGGCGGGCGGCTTCGTGCACCGGCGCAGCGGCGACGGCTACGAGACGCGGATCGACCCCGGCGCGGGCAGCGCCCCGGCGCTGGCGAGCACGACCCTGCCTGCGCCGGCGAAGTCGCTGCCGGCCGGCTACGACCGGTTCTTCGCCAGCTGGGCGGGCGCGGTGCGCTTCCTGTGCGGGCAGGACGCGGCGGTCGCGGCCACGGGCAAGAACGGCCGCCTCGCCCAGGCCGGGATCTCGCTGCCGATCGACCTCGACACCGTCGTGCCGCTGCAGTCGACGGACACGCGCGGCACCGGCTTCCTCGAAGCGCTGGGCGCGGCCGGCGAGCCGTTCTGCTTCGCGGTGCCGAAGGTGCGCTTCGAGGTGCTCTGGGAGCGCATGCTGCCGCGCCGCGGTTGAGGCACGGGCCGCCGTCCACGATTGCGCTATCGTGGCGGCATGAACGCACACGTCGCGCCACCGGTCCGCCTGCGCATCGATTTCGTCTCCGACGTCGTTTGTCCCTGGTGCGCGATCGGCCTCGCGTCGCTGGAGCAGGCGCTCGCGCGGCTGGAAGGCGAGGTCGAGGCGGAGATCCACTTCCAGCCGTTCGAGCTGAATCCGCGGATGGGCGCGCAAGGCGAGGACATCGTCGAGCACTTGTCGCGCAAGTACGGCATGCCGCCGGCGCAGGTCGCGGCGAACCAGGAAGCGATCCGCGCGCGCGGCGCGGCGCTCGATTTCGTGTTCGACATGGACAGGCGCCAGCGCACCTGGAACACCTTCGATGCGCACCGGTTGTTGCACTGGGCGGCGCTGGAAGGGCGGCAACGCGAGCTCAAGCATGCGCTGCTGCGCGCCTATTTCACCGAAGGCCGCAACGTCGGCGACCGCGACACGCTGGCGGAGATCGCGGCAGGCGCCGGGTTGCCGGCCGACAAGGCGCGCGAGGTCCTGGCCGGCGACGCGTACGCCGAGGACGTACGCCGCGACGAGCAATACTTCCTGCAGGCCGGGATCCAGGCCGTGCCCGCGATCATCCTCGAACGCCGGCACCTGGTGTCCGGCGGGCAGCCGCCGGAAGTCTTCGAGCAGGCGCTGCGCCAGGTGGCGGCCGCGAAGCGCGGCTGAGCCGCCGCCTACTTCGGCGCGCCGGCGCCGTCCAGCGCCGGCAGCAGGGCCTGCAGCAGCTTGAACGTGTACTGGTGCGGCTGGCGCTCGTTGAAGTTGTCCGTGGTGATCACGACGACTGCGTGGCGCTCGGGCAGCAGGAAGATGTCGTTGCCCCCGGTGCCGGCCATCGCGGGCGCGACGATGGTGCGTTCGCCGTCGGGAATCTTCATCAGCCACCAGAGATAGCCGTAGTCGGCGTCGTCGCGCGCGGTGGCCTGCGGCGAGAGCGAGCGCCGCACCCAGTCGGCCGGCACGAGCTGGCGGGTGCCGTAACGGCCGCCGTCGAGGTAGAGCTGGGCCAGCTTCCACAGGTCGCGCGTACGCAGGCCGAGGCCGCCGCCCGCCTGCGCCAGGCCGAGCGGCGAGAACTGCCATTCCGGCGCTTCGATGCCGAGCGGATCGAACAGGCGCCGCTGCGCGTAGTCCTGCAGCGGCATGTGCACGGCCGCCTGGAGCGTCGCGCCGAGCGTGGTCACGCCGGCGGTGCAATAGCGGAAGCTGCGGCCGTGCGGCGAATCCGCCGGCTTCGGCATCCACGCCGGGAAGCCCTGCACCGGCAGGTCGGCGTAGAACTGCACCCAGTCCTCGACCAGGTACATGCGCTCCTCGTTGCCGCGCGAGAACTGGTTCTCGTCGTCGCACTCGACCAGCGAGGACATCGTCAACAGGTCCTCGACCGTGATCGCGTCCTTGCGCGGATCGGGGTCCTGCATGCGCTGGCGGACCTGCGCCGGCAGGACGTCGAAGACGCGCGCGGAGGCCGACGGCAGGGCGCCGTCCTCGATCGCGAGGCCCGCGAGCATGCCGGCGACGGTCTTGGTCGCCGAGCGGGTGTTGCGGCGCGTTTCCGCGTCGCCGTCGAAGTAGTGCTCGTAGACGATCCTGCCGGCCTGGGCGACGAGAACGCTGGTGATCGCCTTGAAATCGCCGTGCTCGACGGCCGCCTGCGCCGCGGCGAAGCGTGCGTTGGCCGGCGGCGGGGCCGGATCCGTGGCGGCGGCGGGTGCCGCGGCCTGCGCGGCGAACGATGCGGCGGCCAGCGCCGCGCCCAGCAATGCGGGTTTCATGGCGTCTCCGTAGTGGCGATGGCGGCATGTCCCGGGCGGGCCCGCACGGCCGCCACTACGCCACAGCGCGCCGGGCGGTGTCGATCCCGCAGGCGGCCATTCGTCGCTCCAGCAGGCGTTTCGTCGTTTTCCCCTAAGATCCACCGACACCGGAGCCCTCCATGACCGATCCCACAGGCACCGCCGCGACCCCTTCGCTCTGGTCCGAAGTCCGCGAAGCGGTCCGCGGCACCGGCGCCGACTACACGAAGATCCCGCTGCGCCGCGCGGTGTTCCTGCTCGCGGTGCCGATGGTGCTCGAGCTGGTGCTGGAGTCCACGTTCGCGGTGGTCGACATCTTCTTCGTCGGCAAGCTCGGGCCGTCGGCCGTGGCGACGGTCGGGCTGACCGAGAGCTACCTGTTCCTGCTGTATTCGATCGCGATGGGCCTGGCGATGGGCGTCACCGCCATCGTGGCCAGGCGGGTGGGCGAGGGCAAGGCCGCGGAAGCTTCGATCACGGCGGTGCAGGCGATCTGGATCGCGATCCTCGCGTCCGTGCCATTTGCGCTGGCGGGGGTTTTCTGGGCGCACGACCTGTTGCGGCTGATGGGCGCGGACGCCTGGACGCTCGAGCACGGCGTCGGCTACATGCAGGTCGCGCTGGGCGCGAACGTGGTGATCATGCTGCTGTTCGTGATCAACGCGGTGTTCCGCGGCGCCGGCGATGCGGCGATCGCGATGCGCGTGCTGTGGGTCGCGAACGGCTTGAACATCGTGCTCGATCCGTTGCTGATCTTCGGCATCGGGCCGTTCCCGGAACTCGGCGTGCAGGGCGCCGCGGTCGCCACCAGCATCGGCCGGGCCTGCGGCGTGCTGCTGCAGCTGTGGCTGCTGTTCCAGGGCGGCCGGCACATCCGCGTGCTCGCGGCGCATCTGAAGTGGCGCGGCGCGGATGCCTGGCACATCGTCCGCACTTCGCTCGGCGGCGTCGGCCAGATGATCATCGGCATGAGTTCGTGGATCTTCCTGGTGCGCATCCTCGCCAGCATCGGCAGCGAGGCCGTGGCCGGCGCCACGATCACCATCCGCGTCATGATGTTCACCTTCATGCCGGCCTGGGGCATGTCGAACGCGGCGGCGACGCTGGTCGGGCAGAACCTCGGCGCGAACGAGCCGGGACGCGCCGAATCCGCGGTCTGGCACATCGGCTGGTACAACATGGCCTACCTGGTGTGCATCTCGATCCTGTTCTTCCTGTTCCCGCGGCAGATCGTCGGCTTTTTCACGGACGACCCGCGGGTCGTCGCCGTCGGCGCGGAATGGGTGCGGATCATGTCGTACTCGTTCTTCGTCTACGGCTGGTGGATGGTCGCGGTGCAGGCCTTCAACGGCGCCGGCGACACGATGACGCCGACGAAGATCAACGTGGTCTTCTTCTGGCTGATCCAGATCCCGCTGGCGTGGTACCTGGCGATCGCGCGCGGCCACGCCGAATCCGGCGTGTTCTGGGCGGTGTTCGTGTCGGAGACCTCGGTCGGCCTGTTCACGCTGTGGCTGTTCACGCGCGGCCGCTGGAAGACGGTGCGGGTGTAGACGCCCCGATGCGCCTCGGCGGCCTCTACCTTTATCCGATGAAGTCCTGCGCGCCGCTGCCGGCCGAAGCGGCGATCGTCGAGCCGCGCGGACTGGCGCACGACCGGCGCTGGATGGTGGTCGATCCCGACGGGAAATTCATCACCGGTCGCGAGCTTCCGCGGCTGACCCTGGTGCGCGCGGAACCTGCCCCGGAAGACGGGCTGTCGCTGCAGGCGCCGGGCATGGCGCCCTTGCATGTCGCTGCGCCCGACGGGGACGCGCGGCTGCCGGTGACGGTGTGGAAGAGCGATGTGCTGGCGCGGCCCTGTGACGCTGCAGCCGATGCGTGGCTCTCGGCGTTCCTCGGCTGCCCCGTGCGTTTGGTGCACATGACGGGCGATGTGCACCGGCCGATGACGTCATCGCACGCGCAAGCCGGCGACGAGGTCAGCTTCGCCGACGCCTATCCGCTGCTGCTCGTCACGCGCGCGGCGGTCGACCTGCTCAATACGAAGCTCGAGCGCCCGGTGTCGCCGTTGCGCTTCCGCCCGAACCTCATCGTCGACGGTGCGCCGGCGCACGCGGAGGACGGCTGGTCGCGGATCCGCGTCGGCGAGGTGGAGTTCGAGGTGGGCAAGGCCTGTGTGCGCTGCGTGTTCACCACGGTCGATCCGGAGCGCGGCGCGCGAGATCCCGATGGGGAGCCGCTGCGGACGCTCATCGCTTACCGGCGCGGCCCCGAAGGCGTGACCTTCGGCCGCAACCTGGTTCCGCGTTCCCGCGGCACCGTGCGGCTCGGCGATCCGGTCGAAGTCATCGCCTGAAACCCGGTGCATCCAGCTCGATCCAGAGCGGCGCGTGGTCGCTGCCCGGTCGCGCGTCGGCTGCTTCGTCGATGCCGGTGCCGGTCGCGTGCGCCGCCACGCCGGCGTCGGCGAGGAAGAAATCGACCCGTGCCGCATCCAGCCGCCCGCCGCGTGCGCGCCGGTTGAACCAGGTGTAGGCGCGCGCTTCGGGGTGGCGTTCGCGGAAGACGTCCACGAGCCCGAGTCCGGCGACGAACTCCTCGTTGAAGCGCCGGCGCGCGGTCGCGTCCGGCTCTTCGGTGCGCAGGCGCGGCGTCGTGTCCTGGCGCGTGCGCGACACGTTCCAGTCGCCGGCCAGCAGCAGCGGCAGGCCGCGCGCCTGCAGTGCCGACAATTCCATGCCGAGGCGGGCGATGAAGTCCTGCTTGTAGCGGTGGCGGTCGCCGTGCACGGCGCCGCGCGCGTGGTCCCAGTGCGGGCGCGGCGTGCCGTTGACCGCATAGACGTTGCCCACGGCGAGCCCGGTCGCGCCCAGGTGCACGACCATGGCGCGGCCTTCCAGGTCCCAGTCGAACGCCAGCGCCGCGGGCTCGAGCCCGTGGCGCGTCCAGGTCGCCACGCCATACGCGCGGCCGCCGCGGAAGCCGCCATTGCGCGGGTCGCGGTTCAACGCGGCGTGGCAGGCGAAGCCGGGCAGCGCCTCGCGCATCCGCGCCACCAGCGCCACGATGCGCAGGCGCATGGCGCCAGCATCGCCGCCGCCCTGTGCGCGCCGGGTCAAACGCGATAAGGTCCGCGCATCCCGACGCAGGAGTCGCAGCATGTTCCCCAGCCGCTTCCTTCGCCGTGCCGGCCTGGCGATGCTCGGCGCCGCCGCGTTTTCCGCGCTCGCGGCGCAACCGCCGGCGGATCCGCGCGCAGCGCTGCTCCAGGCCGAAGCCGACGCCTGCCGGGCGTTCGAACAGGGCGACGCACAGGCGCTGCGCGGCCTGCTCACCGACGACTTCACCCTGGTCGACTCGCGCGGCAACGTCACCGGGCTCGAGCAGAACCTCGCCGAGGTCGCCGCCCGCGAGCCGTACTACGACGAGTTCCGCAACGACGGCCAGGCCGTGCGCCTGTACGGCGACAGCGCGCTGATCGTCGGTGTCACCCACATCCGCGGCAAGGCCGGCGGCGAAGCCTTCGCCGCCGACTTCCGCTACACGGACACGTGGATCCTGCGCGACGGCCGCTGGCGGCTCGCCGCCAGCCACGCCAGCGCCATCGCGAGCGGAGGCAGTTGATTCCGGGACGGAACGTACTGTCCCCGAATTAACCACCTCCGTCCCCTTTTTACATGTCGTCGGGGATGTTGGGTTCGACGACTTTCGCCAGCAGCATCAGCGATTCCTGCCAGCCCAGGTAGCAGGCCTCGACCGGGATCGCGTCGGGGATGCCTTCCTGCACGATCTTCAGCTCGGTGCCGACGGAGACCGCGGCGAGCTCGATCGTCGTGTTCATCTCGCCCGGCAGGTCCGGGTTGTCGAAACGGTCGTTGTAGCGGATGCGCCGGCCGGGCACGAGCTCCTCGTATTCGCCGCCGAAGGCGTGGCTGTTGCCGGTCGAGAAGTTGGTGAAGCTCATGCGGTAGCGGCCGCCGACCTTCGCATCGAGCTCGTGCACGGTGCAGGTGAAGCCGTTCGGCGGCAGCCACTTGGCGATCGCGGCGGCGTCGAGGAAGGCGCGGTAGACGCGCTCGGGCGGGGCGGACAGGACGCGGTGGAGGCGGACGGTGCCGGACATGGTGGTTTTCCCGTGGCGAGGGGTGGTCCTCGATGGTGTCGACGAACCGGTAAAGCCCGGATCGACATTCCGTTACGCGCCCCCAGCCTGCCACGGCCGCAACCGCGGGCGCCACGGCCGTCTCCCAGGCCCAAACCCCAAGGAACGGTCCATGAAACGCCTTCCCCGCGTGCTCCTCGCCCTCGCCCTGGTGCTGCCCGGGGCCAACGCTGCCGCGCAGGCAGCCGCAACGCCGACCGCGCCCGCCGGGCCGTCGGCGCCCACGGTCGCTTCCCTGCCGGCGCAGCCGCTGCTGGTGCAGGGCCGCGACGGCCAGGACCTCAACTTCGACCTGCTGTTCGACAACCCCGGGGCCACCGCCCTGCAGCTCGTCGGCGTGGAGGCCACCTGGTACGGCCGCGACGGCCGTTTCCTCGGCCAGCGCCGCCTGGACCGCAACGGCGACGACACCACGATGGGCATCGCGACGGTGCGGAATCGCACGCTGCCGGCGCACGGGCGGTTGGTGCTGTTCAACCCGTTCCAGCATTTCCCGGCGAACGCGTGGCTGGGTGACGTGCGCTACGAAGCGGTGTTCTCCGCCGGCGACGACGCGCCGGAGCAGCGCGTGGCGCTGCGCGTCGCGCCGCGCGCGTGGCAGCCGAAGACGGTGTTGTCGCTGCCGCTCGCCGGCCCCGTGTTCGTGCACGACGGCCACGACTTCACCGCGCACCACCGCCGGCTCGACATCACTGGCGGCATGACCACGCATTTCGGCATCCGCGCGAACTTCATGCGGTACGCCCACGATTTCGTGGTGGCCGACGGGGAAGGGAAGCTGTATCGCGGCGACGGCGCGAAGCCGGAGGACTGGTACGGCTACGGCGCGCCGATCCTGGCCACGGGCGACGGCGTGGTCGTCGAGATGCACGACGGCATGGCCGACAACCGCAAGGGCGGCGCGCCGCCGTTCGACCGCGAAGCGATCATGAAGAACCTGAAGCTGTTCCTCGGCAACTACGCGATC
>DASTWT010000297.1:0-5634 GCA_035765815.1 Luteimonas sp.
ACGCGCGCGCGCGCTGGGTTTCATGCCGCAGGCGCAGACGCTGGAAGTGCACGGGCTCTGCGCCCGCTGCAGCGGCTGACCCGGGATCCCGATCACGCCAACGGGCAGGCCGGCAGGGCCACGCGGCGCGGAGCCATGCCATCGGTCATGGTTGACCGGGCGGGCTGGATTGTTATGTTATAACTTTCCCGGTCAGCCATCCTCCCATGAAGCGAACCGCGCTCGGCCTCGCCCTGCTGGCAGCCCTTCCGTCCGTTCCGGCCCTGGCCCAGTCGGCCCAGGCCGTCGACCCCGCGCCCGCCACCACGTCCGCCGCCGCGACGCCGCAGTCCGAGGCGCAGCGGATCGCGGCGCTCGAGGCGCGGATCGCGGCGCTTGAAGCGGAAGTCGACGCGCTCAGGGGCGGCGGTGCCCATGCCCGTGCCGGGACGGTCGTCGGTTCGACGCCGGTGGTCGCGGCCGGCAACGCGGCCCCGGCCGCCGCCGACGCTGCCGCTTCGGGCGACGACTTCGAGGCGCTCGCCGCCGACGCGGGCGACGACGCGGGCGCGGCGGGCGATGTCGCGGCGCCGGCCGTCGCGGCGACGGACACGACCGCGCTCGAGGCGCCCGCTGACGCCGGCAGCGCCAGCGGCAGCGGCGCGAACGCGTTCAACCCCGCGATCGCGATCATCCTCAACGGCAGCCTCGCGCACCATTCGCTGGACCCCGCCGCGTTCGCGCGCAGCGGCTTCCCGCTCGCGGGCGAGGCCGGCCCGGGCGAGCGCGGCTTCTCGCTCGGCGAAAGCGAGGTCTCGTTCGCCGCCAACATCGACGACAAGTTCTACGGCCAGCTGACGCTGTCGGTGGAGAACGAGGACGGCGAGGACCACCTCGGCGTCGAGGAAGCCTACGTCGACACCACCGCGCTGCCGCATGGGCTGTCGGCGCGCGTCGGCCGCTTCTTCTCCAACATCGGCTACCTCAACAGCCACCACGCGCACACCGACAGCTTCTTCGACCGGCCGCTCGCGTACCAGGCCTTCCTCGGCAACCAGTACGGCGACGACGGCGTGCAGCTGCGCTGGGTCGCGCCAACCTCGACGTTCCTGGAAGTCGGCGGCGAAGTGTTCCGCGGCCAGTCGTTCCCGTCCGGCGGCGCGCAGCGCGACGGCCTCGGCACGCGCACGCTGTTCGCGCACGTGGGCGGCGACGCCGGCACCGACAACGAGTGGCTCGCCGGCGTCTCCATGCTGAAGACGCGCACCGCCGGCGGCGAGGACGGCTTCGACGGCGACGCCACCGTCTACGTCGCCGACGCGACCTGGAAGTGGGCGCCGCAGGGCAACTTCAAGGACGGCGGCATCACCCTGCGCGGCGAATACCTGGTCGACGACCGCGACGGCATCTACGTCGATCCGGAAGGCGCGGGCGCGGCGATCCCGTGGATCGGCAAGCGCCGCGGCGGCTACCTCGAGGGCGTGTACCGCCTCAACCGTACCTGGGACTTCGGCTACCGCTACGACAAGCTCCGGGCCGACGACACCGGGCCGTTCGAGAGCGCCTTCGATCCGTACCGCCACAGCCTCGAAGCCACCTGGCGCAACAGCGAATTCAGCCTCGTGCGCCTGCAGCTCAGCCGCGAGAAGCCCGGCGCCGACACGACCGACAACGCCATCGTCCTGCAATACCAGACCAGCCTCGGCGCGCACGGCGCCCACAAGTTCTGAGGAATCCACGCATGAAGCTCCACGCCGCATCCGCATTGCTGATCGCCGTCGCTGCGCTCGCGTCCGCGCCGGCGCGCGCCGACAAGCTGAAGGTCTTCGCCTGCGAGCCCGAATGGGGCTCGCTGGTGACCGAGCTCGCCGGCGACAAGGTCGACCTCGACGTCGCCACCACCGCACTGCAGGACGTGCACGTCATCGAGGCGAAGCCGAGCCTGATCGCGAAGGCGCGCAGCGCCGACCTCGCCGTGTGCACCGGCGCCGAGCTGGAAGTGGGCTGGCTGCCGCAGCTCGTGCGCCAGTCCGGCAACACGAAGATCGCGTCGGGCCCCGGTTCGTTCATGGCCGCCGCGCAGGTCAAGACGCTGGAGAAGCCGACGGCGCTCGACCGCGCCAACGGCGACGTGCATCCGGACGGCAACCCGCACGTGCAGCTGGATCCGCGCCGCGTGCTGATCATCGCCCGCCGCCTCGACGACCGGCTCGCCGAGCTCGACCCGGCGAACGCCGCGACCTACAAGGCGCGCGGCGCCGACTTCGAGAAGCGCTGGCTCGCGGCGATGACGAAGTGGAAGGCCGAGGCCGCGCCGCTGCGCGGCCGCAAGGTCGTCGTCCACCACATCGCCTGGGTGTACCTGTGGGACTGGCTGGGCATGGAGCAGATCGGCGCGCTCGAGCCCAAGCCGGCGGTGCCGCCGACGGTGGCGCACATGTCGGAACTGATCGCGCTGACGAAGGCGTCGGGCACGCTCGCGATCGTGCGCGCGGCCTACCAGGACCCGAAGCCGGCCGACTGGCTCAGCGAGCGCACCGGCGTGCCGGCGGTGACGCTGCCGTTCACCGTCGGCGGCGACGCGCAGTCGAAGGACCTGTTCGGCATGTTCGACTCCACCATTTCCAGGCTGCTGGCGGTGGCCAAGTGACGCTCAACTGGGACGGCCTCGACCTCGCGATCCTCGGCCCGGCCTGCGCGGCCGGGTTGATCGTGCTCTCCACGCACGTGCCGCTCGGCCGGCAGGTGCTGTCGCGCGGGATCATCTTCATCGACCTGGCGATCGCGCAGATCGCGGGGCTCGGCGTGATCCTCGCGCAATACCTCGGCATCGACGAGCATGGCTACGGCGCGCAGGCGGCCGCCGCGGTCGCTGCGTTGCTCGGCGCAGGGCTGCTCGCGTGGACCGACAAGCGCTGGCCCGAACGGCAGGAACCGCTGATCGGCACGCTGTTCGTGCTCGCGGCCACCGGCGGCCTGCTGCTGCTCGCGAACAACCCGCAGGGCGGCGAGCACCTCAAGGACCTGCTCGTCGGCCAGATCCTGTGGGTGAGCTATCCGCAGCTCGTGTTCCCCGCGCTGCTCTCCGCGGTCCTGCTGGGCGTGCTGGCGTGGCGGCGGGGGCAGCTGTCGGGCATCTGGTTCTACGGCCTGTTCGCGCTCGCGATCACCGTGTCGGTGCAGCTGGTCGGCGTGTACCTGGTGTTCGCCAGCCTGATCGTGCCGGCGCTGGCCACGGGCGCGATGAAGGGGCGGGGCCGGCTCGGCCTGGCCTACGGCATCGGCGCGGCCGGCTACGTGCTCGGGCTGGCGCTGTCGGCGGTGCTCGACCTGCCCAGCGGCGCGATGATCGTCTGGACCCTGGCGGCGGTGGCACTGCTGGCCCAGGCCTTGCCGGCGGTGCGGCGCTGAGCCGGCCGCCGGCCTTCATCCGCTGGAGACCCCGAACTGTTACAATGTAACGCAATGAACGTCCGCCAGTCCTCGCTGCTCGACCGCCTCGGCGCCACCGGCTCGCTGCTCTGCGCGATCCATTGCGCGCTGCTGCCGGCGCTGATCGCACTGCTGCCGTCGCTGGGCATCGCGGCCTGGCTGGACGACGGCTTCGAACGCGGCTTCGTCGCCTTCGCCACGCTGCTGGGGCTGTTCACCCTGGCCTGGGGTTATCGCCGGCACCGCGCCGTGCGTGCGCTCTGGCTGCTGCTGCCCGGGCTGGCGGCGCTGTGGTTCGGGACCGGCTACGAGCCGCTGCACCACGCGGTGGTGCCCCACGCGGTGCTCATGACCCTCGGCGGCACGCTGGTCGGCCTGGCCCATCTGGCGAACCTGCGCCTCAACCACGGCCATGTCCACGACGCGCATTGCGCGCACTGACCGGCGGAAAACCGCGCAACCGCGGGCGGACTTCCTCTAAAATGCCGGCTTCGGCCCATGACCGTGGCCGCATCGAACAGGAGCACGACCATGGGTAAGGGCGACCGCAAGACCGCGAAGGGCAAGCGTTACAACGCCAGCTACGGCAACTCGCGCCCGCGCGCCGCGGCGAAGGCGGCCGGCACCACCGCCGCGCCCGTCGCGAAGAAGGCCGCGACCAAGAGCGTGACCAAGGCGCCGGCGAAGAAGGCCGTCGCGAAGAAGACCGCGGCGAAGTAATCGCGCCAGCCGGCGCGCCGGGGCGGGCGCCGCGCGAACCACCAGCGAAGGCCGCGGGTCGCGGCCTTCGCTGCGTCAGGCCACCCGCCGGCCGCCGGAGTACACGGCGCCTGCGAGGTCCCCGCCCAGCCAGTAGCAGAGCTCCGCGGGCTGGGAAATCCGCCAGTGCACGAAGTCCGCGCGCATGCCCGTGCGCAGGATCCCGCGGTCGTCGAGGCCCAGGGCGCGCGCGCCGTTGACGGTCGCGCCGCGCAGCGCTTCCGCGGGCGTGAGCCGGAAGTGCGCGCACGCCAGCTGCATCGCCTGGCGCAGCGACAGCAGCGGCGACGTGCCCGGATTGCAATCGGTGGCGATCGCCATCGGCACGCCATGCGCGCGCAGCGCGTCGAGCGGTGGCAGCTTCGTTTCGCGCAGCACGTGGAAGGCGCCCGGCAGCAGCACCGCGACGGTGCCGGCCGCGGCCATGGCGCGCACGCCGGCTTCACCGGTGTGCTCGATGTGGTCGGCCGAGAGCCCGCCGTATTCCGCCACCAGCGTGGCGCCGCCGAGGTCGCTGAGCTGGTCGGCGTGCAGCTTCACCGGCAGCCCGAGCGCGGACGCCGCCTCGAACATGCGCCGCGTTTGCGCCGGGGTGAAGCCGATGCCCTCGCAGAACGCGTCGACCGCGTCGACCAGCCGCTCTTCGTGCAGGGCCACGAGCCATTCGATCGCGGCCGCGACGTAGCCGTCCGCGTCGCCGGCGAATTCCGGCGGCAGCGCGTGCGCGCCGAGGTAGGTGGTGCGCACGCCGATGCCGAGTTCCTCGCCGAGGCGGCGCGCGACGCGCAGCATCTTCCGTTCCGACGGATAGTCGAGCCCGTAGCCCGACTTGACCTCGAGCGTGGTCGCGCCGTCGCGCAGCAGCGCGCGGGCGCGCGGCAGCGATTGCGCGAGCAGCGAATCCTCGTCCGCGGCGCGCACGGCCCGCACCGTCGACAGGATGCCGCCGCCGGCGCGCGCGATCGCCTCGTAGCTCGCGCCCTGCAGGCGCATCTCGAATTCGCCGGCGCGGTCGCCGGCGAACACGACGTGGGTGTGGCAGTCGACCAGGCCGGGGGTGATCCAGCCGCCGCCGAAATCCAGGCGCGCATCGGCGGTGGCGCCCGCGGGCAGGGCGCTGCGCTCGCCGATCCAGGCGATGCGGCCGTCGCGCCAGGCCAGCGCGCCGTCGGCGATGGCGCCGTAGCCCTCGCCGTCGAGCGTCGCGATCGACGCCCCGGTCGCGATGCCGTCGAAGCGGGTCATTGCGGCGGCGTCCGCGTCGGCGCGCTTGCCGGATCAGCCGGATCGTCCGCCGCCGGCGCCGGCGCGCGCCGTTCGGCGGCGAGCAGGCGCAGCGCGAGCGCCTTGTACACCGGCTGCCTGCACACCAGCGCCGACGCGCCGCGCGCCAGCAGCACGGTCGCGAGGATCGGCAGCAGCATCCCGTTGTTGTCGGTCATTTCCATCGTGATCACCGCCGAG
>DASTWT010000298.1:0-4684 GCA_035765815.1 Luteimonas sp.
ACCTCCCCCGACATGCTCCCATGACCCGACTCGCCGCCTGCTTCCTCGCCGCCGTCGCCGGCTTCGCCGCGCTCGCCGGGCCCGCGCCCGCCGTCGCCCAGCAGATGCAGCCGCTGGACCGCATCGTCGCGGTCGTCGACGAGGACGTGATCCTGCGTTCGGAGCTCGACCGCGCGCTGGCCAACGTCGACCGCCAGTACGCCGGCCGCGAAAACCAGCTGCCGCCGCGCGACATCCTCGAGCGCCAGGTGCTGGAGCGGCTGGTGCTGCAGCGCCTGCAGGTGGCGCGCGCGGCGACGATGGGCATCACCGTCAGCGACGCCGAGCTCGACGGCGCGGTCGCGGGCATCGCCCAGCAGAACAACATGAGCATGGACCAGCTGCAGGCGCAGCTGGCCCACGACGGCATGACCATGGCCGACCTGCGCAGCTCGGTGCGCGACGAGATCGCCTCGCAGCGCCTGCGCCAGAGCTTCGCCCAGGGCCAGGTCACGGTCAGCGAGGCCGAGGTCGACGCATCGCTGGCCACGCAGTCCGCCGCGACGCAGTACCACATGGCCCACATCCTGGTCGGCGTGCCCGACGGCGCGACCGCGGACCAGATCGCCGCGGCGCAGAAAAAGATCCAGGACGTCAAGGCGGCGCTCGATCGCCACGAGATCGATTTCGCCGCGGCGGCGGTGCGCTATTCCGACAGCCCGAACGCGCTCGACGGCGGCGACCTCGGCTGGCGCAGCCTCGACGAGATCCCGCCCTCGTTCGCGCAGGTCATCACCGCGATGCAGCCGGGCGAAGTGACCGGGCCGATCCGCGGCCCCAGCGGCTTCCAGCTGCTGCAGCTGGTCGAGGTGCGCTCGGGCGACGACGCCGCGCCGAAGAAGATCACCGAGCTCAAGGCGCGCCACATCCTGGTGAAGGGCGACGACGACGCGGCGGCGAAGGCGAAGCTCGAGACGCTGCGCGCGCGCATCGCCGGCGGCGCCGATTTCGCCGCCGTCGCGCGCGAGAATTCCGACGACCCGGCCACGCAGCGGTCCGGCGGCGAGCTCGGCTGGTTCGCGCAGGATGCGCACGGCGTGGACTTCGGCGCCCAGGTCGCCGCGCTCAAGGACGGCGAGGTGTCCGCGCCGTTCAAGACCGAGGCCGGCTGGGAGATCGTGCAGCGCGAAGCCTCGCGCGAGGCGGTGGCGGCGGACGCGACGCGCCGGCAGGCGGTGCGCGAGGCGATCGGCCAGCGCAAGCTCGAAGAACAGTGGGACCGCTTCCTGCGCGAGATGCGCGGCGAAGCCTACGTCGACATCCGCCTCGGCCAGGACGCCGCCCCGGCCGCGCCTGCGCCCAGCGGCGGCTGAAATGCCGCGCGCGCGGCTGGCGCTGGTTCCGGGCGAGCCGGCCGGCGTCGGCCCCGAGCTGTGCGTGCGCGCGGCGCAGCGCGCGTGGGACGCCGACCTGATCGCCTTCGGCGACGCGCGCAGCCTGCGCGCGGCCGCGGCAGCGCTCCGACTGCCGCTCACGCTCGCCGGCCCCGATGCGAAATCCGCCCCCGGCGTGCTGCCGCTCGTCGACATCGCCGCGCCGGATGCCGTCGCGTTCGGCCATCCGTCCGCGCGCAACGCCGCCAGCACGATCGCCGCGCTCGAGCGCGCGGGACGCGCCTGCCTCGACGGCGACTGCGACGGCCTGGTCACCGGGCCGGTGCACAAGGCGGCGATCAACGCGGGCGGCATCGCCTACACCGGCACGACCGGCTTGCTGGCCGCGCAGGCCGGGCGCGAAGTCGTGATGATGCTGGCCAACGACATCGTGCGCGTCGCCCTCGCCACCACCCACCTGCCGCTGCGCGAGGTGCCCGACGCGATCGGGCGCGACGGCCTGCTGCGCACGTTGCGCATCGTGCACGCGTCGCTGCGCGGCGACTTCGGCATCGCCGCACCGCGCATCGCCGTGCTCGGCCTCAATCCGCACGCCGGCGAGGACGGGCACCTCGGCCGCGAGGAGATCGACGTCATCGCCCCCGCGCTCGAACGCGCGCGCGCCGAAGGCATGGACGTCGCCGGGCCGCTGCCGGCCGACACCGCGTTCCTGCCGCGCAAGCTCGCGTCGGTCGACGCGGTGCTGGCGATGTACCACGACCAGGGCCTGCCGGTGCTGAAGTACAGCGGCTTCGAGCAGGCGGTGAACCTCACCCTCGGCCTGCCCTACCCGCGCGTCGCCGTGGACCACGGCACCGCGCTGGACATCGCCGGCACCGGCGAAGCCGATCCCTCCAGCCTGCATGCCGCCATCGCGCAGTGCACGCGCCTGGCCGCGGCGCGGGCGCGGGGCCGCGCGTGAGCCCGCCGCGCGGCGACCGCGGCGCCCAGGACCGCGACGCCGCCGGCTTCCGCCGCGAGGCGAAGAAGTCGCTCGGGCAGAACTTCCTGCACGAGCGCGGTGTCATCGAGAAGATCCTGCTGGCGGTGGACCCGCGTCCCGGGGACCGCATCGTCGAGATCGGTCCGGGCCAGGGCGCGCTCACGCTGCCGATGCTCGACCGCCACGGCGCGCTGACCGCGATCGAATTCGACCGCGACCTGCTCGAGCCGCTCGCCGAAGCCGCGCGGCCGCACGGCGCGCTCACGCTGCTGCACGCCGACGTGCTGTCGGTGGACTTCACGACGCTCGCCGCCGCCGGCGATGCGCCGGGCGACCGCAGGCTGCGCCTGGTCGGCAACCTGCCCTACAACCTGTCCTCGCCGATCCTGTTCCACGCGCTCGACCACGCCGCCGCGATCCGCGACATGCATTTCATGCTGCAGAAGGAAGTGGTCGACCGCATGGCCGCCGGCCCCGGCAGCAAGGTCTACGGCCGCCTGAGCGTGATGCTGCAGGCCGAGTGCGCGGTGATGCCGCTGTTCAAGGTCGCGCCCGGCGCGTTCCGGCCCGCGCCGAAGGTCGATTCCGCCGTGGTGCGGCTGGTGCCGCGCCCGGCCGGCGCCGCCGGCATCGCCGACCGCGCGCGTTTCTCGGCGATCGTGCGCGCCGCGTTCGGGCAGCGCCGCAAGACGCTGCGCAACGCGCTCTCGGGGCTGCTGGATGCCGCGGCGATCGAATCCGCCGGGCTGCGGCCCGACGCGCGCGCCGAGCAGGTGCCGGTGGACGGCTTCGTGCGGCTCGCGAACCTGCCCGCCGCCGGGTCGCCGCCCGCGACCGGGGCGACGGGTTAGTCGCGTTCACGCCGGGCGCTTACACTGTGCCCATGGAACACGACCGAGACGACGAATACGCCCTGGGCATCGACGTCGCCACCCGCTACCTCGACGACCAGTCGGAGCCGGAGCGCGACCGCTACGTCTTCGCCTACACCATCCACATCCGCAACACCGGCGCGGTGCCCGCGCGCCTGCTCGGCCGCCGCTGGGTGATCACGGACGCCAACGGCAAGATCGAAGAGGTCGAGGGCGAAGGCGTCGTCGGCGAGCAGCCCTGGTTGCGCCCCGGCGACGATTTCACCTACACCTCGGGCGCGGTGCTGGAGACGCAGCAGGGAACCATGCAGGGCAGCTACGCGATGCTGGCCGACGACGGCACGCGCTTCGAGGCCCCGATCCCGGCCTTCACCCTGTCCGTGCCGCGCACGCTGCACTGAGGACGCGCATGGCGACGTGGGCGATCGGCGACCTCCAGGGCTGCTACGGCCCCACCCAGCGCCTGCTGGAAAGGATCCGCTTCGACCCGGCGGCGGACCGGTTGTGGTTCTGCGGCGACCTCGTGAACCGCGGCGGCGAGTCGCTCGAGACCCTGCGGCTGGTGCATTCGCTGCGCGACCACTGCGTGAGCGTGCTCGGCAACCACGACCTGTCGCTGCTGGCGATCGGCGAGCGCAGCCCGGACGAGCAGCGCAAGGTCAACCCGGACCTGCAGCGCGTGCTGTTCGCGCCCGACGCGCGCGACATGCTCGACTGGCTGCGCGTGCAGCCGCTCGCGCACGCCGACCGCGACCTGGGCTGGATGATGGTCCATGCCGGCCTCGCGCCGAAGTGGACCACCGGCCTGGCGCTGAAGCACGCGGCCGAAGTCGAGCGCCGGCTGCGCGGGGACGGTTACCGCAAGCTGCTCAAGAACATGTACGGCGACAAGCCCGCGTGGTCGCCGGGCCTGCAGGGCATGGAGCGCGAGCGCGCGATCATCAACGTGTTCACCCGCCTGCGCTACTGCACGCCGCGCGGCCGCATCGCCTTCGACGAGAAGGGCGTCCCGGGCACGCAGCAGCCCGGCCTGTATCCCTGGTACGCCGTGCCCGGCCGCGCGCAGCGCGACCTGAAGATCGTGTGCGGGCACTGGTCCGCGCTCGGCCTCTTCATCGGCCACGGCGTGCACGCCATCGACACCGGCGCGGTCTGGGGCGGCAAGCTCACCGCGCTGCAGCTCGACACGGGCGAGCTGCGCGTCGTGCAGGTGCCGGGCCGCGATGTGCCGCCGAACCCGCCCGGCCGCCGCTAACGATTCCGAAACGGACGCGCCGCTACAATCGCGGCCGTCGCATGGACGCAACGGCACGAAACCATCCCGGGGAAGGCACGCACGCCCGCGTGGCGGCGCTTGCCGTGGTCGTGCTGTTCCATGCCGGCGTCGCGTTCGCCCTGATGTCGATCGAGGTGCGCCGGTCCACGCCCCGTGGCCGCGACGACGCCATCCTGGTGCA
>DASTWT010000299.1:0-2292 GCA_035765815.1 Luteimonas sp.
CTGCCTGCCCTCGATCTGCGCGCGTTCCGCCGGATCCTGGTAGCCCGGCGGCGGGAAGCCCTTGTACGGCACGTTCTCTTCGGTGTCGTCCAGCGCATGCCCGGCCATGGGCCTGGAGAAGCGCATCGCGAAGTAGAGCTGCCGGCCCGGCGCCCACCCGCGCGTTTCGCGGAAGCCGGTGACGGTGCCGTCGGGGTGCACGCGGATGCGCGACCACGACACCTTTCCCGGGTAGTCGTACATCGAGGTGCGCAGGTCCAGCAGCACGTGCGCCGGCTTGCCGGCCGGGAACGCGTAGCGGTGCATGCCGACGCGCTCGCCGGCGGTGAGCTCGGCGCGCACGCCGTAGTCGGCGAGCGTGACGGCGTAATAGCCGGGTTCGGCGCGCTCGGTGTCGTGGCTGAAGCGCGAGGTGTAGCCGCTGCCGGGCACCTCGGGATCGCCGCGCTCGAGCTTCGCGTCGCCGCTGATCGGCATCAGCAGCACGTCGCCGAGGTCGGAATGGCCGGTGCCGGAGAAGTGCGTGTGCGAGAAGCCGACGATCGTCGTGTCGTCATGGCGATAGCCCGCGGCCCAGCCGTAACCCTTGTTGCGCGGCTGGATGCGCGTGTCCGGGCTGAGCTGCACCATGCCGAAGGGCACGACGGCGCCGGGGAAGGTGTGGCCTTCGCCCCCGGTGCCGATGAAGGGATCGACCGAGGCGACGGCGCGTTCGGCCGCTGCGTCGCCCGCGCGCGTGCCCGCCTTTGCGGCCGCCGGTGAGCCGCCGCCCGCGGCCGCGCCGCCCATCGCCGCGATCATCAGCAGTCCCGCGATGGCGGCCGCGCCGCCGGATGCCCTGGCCATCGTGTCGTCCCCGCGCGCATGTTTGGATCGGTCCAAAACGCGACCGTAGCATCGCCCGCAGCGACGGGCATGCTGCGGCGCAAAATGCTTCCGCCCGGCTTTGGCGGCAGGATGCCCGGGCACTTGGATCGGTCCAAACCCGGAGCCGCATGTCCGCCCGTCGTCCCGTCGCCGCCGGCCAGGCCAGGCGCGTCACCCTCGCCGACATCGCCGCCGGCTGCGGCGTGTCGCGCTCGACGGTGTCGCTGGTGCTGGGCCGCAGCCCGCTGGTCCACGCCGAAACGCGGGCCAGGGTCCAGGCCGAGCTCGACCGCCAGGGCTACGTCTACCACCGCGGCGCCGCGAGCCTGCGCAGCCGCGCGTCGAACGCCGTGGCGCTGGTGATCAACGACCTGTCGAATCCGTTCTTCGCCGAATTCGCGGGCGGCGTCGACGCGGCGCTCGCCGAGGCCGGTTACGTGATGCTGCTCGGCAGCAGCGGCGAATCGCCGGAACGGCAGCAGGCGGTGCTCGCGTCGCTGGCGGAGCACGATCCCGCGGCCGTGATCCTGTCGCCCGCCGAGCACAGCGACCCTGCGCGCCTGCATCGCCTGCTCGACGCGCGCACGCCGGTGCTGGTGTTCAACCGCGCGCTCGACGAAGGCGGCGCGCCGCGCGCGGGCGCCGGCGCCGGCTGGGACTTCCTCGTGCTCGACAATCGCCGCGGCGCGCGCCTCGCCACCGAGCACCTGCTCGCGCAGGGCCACCGCGCGATCGCGTTCTTCGGCGGCCATCGCGACTCGTCCTCGTGCGGCGAACGCCGCGCCGGCTACCACGACGCGCTCACGGCCGCGGGCATCGCGCCGGATCCGTCGTGGCTGGTGGAATGCGCGCCGACGCGCCTGGAGGCCGCGCGCCAGGCCGGCGCGCTGTTCGCGCGCGATCCCGCGCCGACCGCGGCCGTCTGCTACAACGACGCGGTCGCGCTCGGCCTGATGAGCGGGCTCGCCGCGCGCGGACGCCGCGCCGGCGCCGACTTCGCGCTCACGGGCTTCGACGACATCCCGGAAGCCGCCGTGTCCGCACCGCCGCTCACCACGATCGCGGTCGCGCCGCGCGAGCGCGGCATGCAGGCCGCGCGGCTGGTGCTCGAACGCCTCGGCAACCAGGCGCGCACCGCGCAGTCCCCGCGCACCATCGTCGCCGACGCGCGGCTCGTGGTCCGCGCGAGCAGCCTCGTCGCCCCGCAGGACGCCCGACCGCCCGCCCATCCGCACGCCGCCAGGGGAACCGCCGCATGACCTCGCCATCGATGCCCTCGATGCCATCGACACCGCAGGCGCCCGCGCGCCAGCTCTCCAATCCCGCCACGCTCGCGGTGGTGAGCCTGATCTTCTTCGTCTGGGGCGGCCTCACCAGCCTCAACGACGTGCTGATCCCGCACCTGAAGGCGGTCTTCGCGATGGA